>JBDLIY010000465.1:0-3368 GCA_039714635.1 Planctomycetota bacterium | reverse complement strand
CGGCGAGAACCCTGGCCGCGCGCAGCCGGGCGTGATGTGGAACAGACTGGCTGCGATACAACTGCCTGGTCGTCCTCCAGGCGGTCGTCAGGATGCGACGATCGGATTCACGACTTCGAGGTCGGGGAAGCGCGAGAAGTCGCGGTCGGCACTCAGGAGCTCGCGAACGCCGTGGGCCACGCAGATTGCGGCGATCCGACCGTCGTGGACCCTTGGCCCGGTGATGGCGCCGGCCAGAAGCTGCCGCCGCAGTACGGCCCAGTGGTCCGGGGCCTCAGCGAGCAGGACCGATGCCGGCGATTCGAGCCAGGCATCCACCTGCTCGGCCGCCTGATCCATCGTGCTCGGAGGGGAGAAGATCCGGGGGTGGGTCACCACCGCGAGGAACTCGTGCACGCACGGCCAGGGAATGGCCCATGCCGCCTTCCCCTCCGCGAGCTTCCTGATCGCGTCCCGGGAAGCAGCGTGGCAGGCGGAGTCGCGTCGATGGGCGTAGACCAGGATGTTCGTATCGACCGCGATCACGATCCCCGGCCCTCGTAGATCAGGTCCCGAAGGGATGTCCAATCGCCTTCCCGGATACCGGGTTGATACCCCTGGCCATCGACAGAAGCGTCCCGGATCAGGAACGGCGTCTTCGCCTTTCGCCTGGCGAGAACGAGCCGCAGGCCTTCCTCGATCAGCGACCGCAGTGTCGTTTTCTCCCTGGCCGCAGCATCCTTTGCCGCCGTCAGCAGCGGATCCGGAATATCGACAGTCGTCTTCATATGGTTGACCATATCACAGAACCCATCGATATGGGAGACGGGAGTGCGTCGACGAGATGTTCGCGGGCCTGCCGGGACGATCGGGCAGAAGCACGGACTCGAAGACATGAAGTACCACTACTGGAACTTCCACTAGCGGTACTTCCATTAGTGGAACTATAGGGTATGCTGCAGGCATGGAGAAGCCGGCCGAAATCCTCGATCGCGACGTGGAGTGGGGCGTTCTGGGTCGCCGGTGCGAGAGTTCCCGACCCGAGCTCGTCTTCGTCCTGGGTCGTCGCCGGGTGGGGAAGAGCCATGTCCTGTCCCGCCTGGCGAGGGCCCACGGAGGCGTGTACTTCCAGGCGACGCGCCGCACCGGTGGCGAGCAACTCGCGGATCTCTGTCGGGTCATCGGGGGGCATTTCGAGGATTCCGCCCTCACGCAGGGCGCCACACTCCCCTCATGGGAAGCGCTCTTCTCCTACCTCACCGGGCGATGGGAGGACCGGCCTCTCCTCCTCGTGCTCGACGAGTTCCCGTATCTCGCGGCGGCGGAGCCCGCGCTGACCTCCATCCTCCAGAGGTTCTGGGACCACGAGTGGCAGGAGACCCGACTGAAGCTCGTTCTCTGCGGGTCCTACGTGACGGCCATGCGGCAGCTGGAGGCGGGCGATCAGCCGCTCCACGGCCGGAGAACCGGGAAGGCGGTGTTCCAGGCGTTCGGATGCCGGGACGCCGCACGGTTCGTTCCCGAGTGGAACGTCCGGGACCGGCTTCTCCTCTACGGGACGGTGGGAAACCTGCCGGGACACCTGGCTCTGGTGGATCCGACGCGCTCCCTCGAGGAGAACGTGGCTTCCCTGATGCTCGATCCCTCCGGTCGACTGGTCGACGAGGCGCAGCACATGCTGGACGCGTTCGTCGGGGAGGCCGGTGTCCACTATTCGATCATCGATGCCGTCGCGAACGGCGAGCGGACGTGGAACGGGATCACGAAGCGCGTCGGCCGAAGTGGAGGCGCGCTCTCCCGGCCTCTCCGGTGGCTCGAGGAGATGCGCATCGTGGAGCGCGTCGTGCCGGTCACCCTGGCGGACCGGCGACGCGCGAAGCGGATTCTCTACCGGATCGCGGATCCCTACATCCGGTTCTGGCACCGCGTGGTGGCGCCGCTCGTCCGGGCCGGCAGCATCGGCCTGGTGTCGCCGGAGAAGCTCTGGACGGAGGTCGTGGCGTCCCGGATCGACGACCACATGGGCGACGTGTTCGAAGATGTGTGCCGCCAGCACGCCACGAGTGGAGACCTGCCCTTCGAACCGGTCCGCGTGGGGAGCTGGTGGGACGCACGCTCCCGAAGCGAAGCCGATGTCGTCGCGGTGTCCGCGGATGACCGGCTGTTCGTGGCGGAGTGCAAGTGGGGACCGGTCACCCATCGGGATCTGGCGGCGCTTCGGACCCGTTCGCGACTCGTCGCGGCCGAGATCAGGGGAGCTGGCCCGGTCCACCTCGGACTCTACACCGCCCGTGGCGAGGCGGACGAGGCCGTTCTCGAGGCCGAGCAGCGGGGCGAAGTCTCGGTTTTCGGCCCCGAGGCCCTCGCCTGATCCGGGCTCACGGCCCCCTCTTCCCGAACCCCTTCGAGATCGCCACGACGAGCCCGACACCCTTCATCGAACAGTGATCAGGCGACCCCTTCCGGGTCGACCCCCGCGCCCTCGGTCATCAGCATCACGACCTTCTCCGGCGCGCGGGTGCGGTGGAGGACGCCGCGGGGGACCATCATGCCCTGGCCCGGGCCCAGCTCGACCGTCTCGCCCTCGAGGTCGAGCAGCAGCGTCCCCGACACGACGTAGAAGACCTCGTCCTCGTCCTCGTGGCGGTGCCAGTGGAACTCGCCCCTGACGATCCCCAGCCGCAGGACGCAGTCGTTCACGCGGACCAGGCTCTGGTTCCACAACCTGGTGCATACTGGTGCAAAGTGGGGTAATTTGGTGAGCATGTCGACAACGAGCAAGACAGTTCGTCAGAGCGTCACGCTTCCCGCGAACGTCGCCCGGCGCGTCCGGGCCCTGGCGAAGGCACGCCGCACCAGCCAGAGTCGGGTGATCGTGGAGCTGATCGAGACGGGGCTGGAGGCGAGGGAGAACGAGAAGCGCCACTACCTCGACCTGCTGGAGCGGCTGCGGAGCACGAAGGATCCGGCCGAGCAGGAGCGTCTGACCGCGGAGCTGGCTCGTCTCACTTTCGGTGAGTGATGCCCAGGATCGAGTGGACGGGCCTCCCCGAAGCCCTGAGTCTCTGACCTGACTCAACTGCCGCGGAAGCGCTGCCGTTCGGACGGCGAATCCGCCCCGGTCCGTGAGGTCTGGATCGGCGAACGGAGGGTGGGGTTCGTGACCACAGTCCGGCGAGAACCCTGGCCGCGCGCAGCCGGGCGTGATGTGGAACAGACTGGCTGCGATACAACTGCCTGGTCGTCCTCCAGGCGGTCGTCAGGATGCGATGATCGGATTCACGACTTTGAGGTCGGGGAAGCGCGAGAAGTCGCGGTCGGCACTCAGGAGTTCGCGAACGCCGTGGGCCACGCAGAGTGCGGCGATCCGACCGTCGTGGACCCTTGGC
>JBDLIY010000464.1:0-3378 GCA_039714635.1 Planctomycetota bacterium | reverse complement strand
TTTGGCGGCCTGACACTTTTTGGCGGCCGCGCCTGCTGACACCCTTTGGCGCGTTTGTACCGGTCACTCCTCCTCCTCCTCCTCCTCCTCCAGGCGGTCCTCCAGGCGCTCGATCCGCTCCATCATCTCCTTCAGGTGGGGGACGAGCTCGTCGTGGGCGCGGTCCATCATCTTCTCCATGCGCTCCACGCGCTCGGCCAGGTCCTCGACCTGGCGATGGAGTCGGCCGAGGGCGTGCTCACCCTCCTCGCCCAACCGCTCGACGTGGCGCCCGAGCCGCTCGACCTCGTGCTCGCCGCGCTCCAGCCGCTCGTGCGCCTCGCGGATCGCCTTCTCGATGTGCTCCCTCGCCTCCTCGAACTGGCGCACGCGGCGGAACTGCCGCTCCGGGCCGCGCCCGCGCCGGCCGTGCTCCTCGAGGAAGCGCTCGGCCTCCTCCGCCGGGATCCCGAGGCGCTCGGCCAGGCGGACGAACTCCTCGCGGGCGCCCCGCATGCCGCGGTCGTGCTCCCGCCGGAACCGCTCCTCGTGGAAGCGCTCGGACGCCTCCTCCATCTCCCGCATCCGCCGCTCGAGGTCCTCGCCCTCGACTCCGTCCTCGATCAGCTTCCTCCGCGCCTCCTCGAGATGCCGGCGCGCCGCCATCACGGACTCTCGCTCGGCCTTGATCCGCGCGATGCGGCGGTCGATCTCCTCCTCCTCGACGCCCTCCTCCGTCCAGACGCGGCGGAGTTCGGCGATGCGACGCTGCATCATCTTCTCGATCTCTTCCGGGGCGGGCGGCCGCGGGGGCGCCTTCCCGTCCGGAGCCTCGAGGGCGTGCTTCATGGCCGCCGCGATCCGCTCGTCGCCCTCGTACTTCTCCAGGGCGCGGCGCGCGGTCCCTCGGGCCTCCTCTTCCTTCCCGAGCTTCTTCAGGCAGATGACCATGTGGATCCAGGCCCTCGGCGTGATCCGCTCGTCGTCCGGCCACTTCTCGATCACGGTGCGGTAAGCCTCGACGGCCTGTTCGGTCTCTCCCTCCCGCTCGAGGATGACGGCCTTCATGAGCTGGGCCTCGACCTCCGACGGCTCGGCTCCCTCCTGGGCGACGACGATGACCGGGACCATCACCGCCAGCAACACGACCAGTGCGACCTTCATGGACCTCTCCTTTCGAACGTGACGGCAGGATTGTCCCCCGGGTTCTGTGAGCGCGCTGTGAGATCAGTGCGAGAGAAGCAGCAGGATGGTGTTCACCACGTCCCGGAAGTCGTCTTCCCCGGACACGATGAGGTCGGCTCGTCCCCGGGCCGGGAGGACGTGCGCGTCGCAGCTGGGCCGGGTGTGCTCCTCCCAGCGGCGGATGACTTCCGCGTCGGTCCGGCCGCGCTCGGCCGTGTCGCGCGCGATGCGGCGGGCAAGGCGCGTCCCGTCGGGCGTCTCCACGTAGAGGAGGAGGTCGATGGCCGCCGCCACTGTCTCGTCCGCCATGAGGAAGAGCCCCTCGACGATCACGTGCTCCCTCGGGAAGACCCGATCGCCTTCGCCCGACCGTGTGTGGGTCGCGAAGTCGTAGCGGGGCGGGCGCACGGTCTTCCCGGCCTTCAGCGCCCGGAGGTGGGCCGCGAGGAGATCGAGGTCCACGGCGGCGGGGACGTCGAAGTCCGTCTCCGCGCGCTCGGCCGGCGGAAGCGCCGACAGGTCGTGGTAGTAGGAGTCCAGGCAGAGCGTCGCGCACCGGCTGCGCCCCAGCCGATTCCGCAGGGTGAGGGCGAGCGTCGACTTGCCCGAGCCGCTGCCGCCGGTGATGCCGATGACCGCCACGTCAGCCCTCCGGATCGAGCCGGTAGCCCACGCCGCGGACGGTCACCAGGTGCCGCGGCCGGTCCGGGTCGTCCTCGATCTTCCGGCGGAGCCGCACGACGTGGAAGTCCACCGTCCGGGTCTCGGGGATGCGCCCGTATCCCCACACCTCCCGCAGGAAGTCGTCGCGGGGAACGGCCTGCCCCCGCCGGCTCCAGAGCAGTTGGAGCATCCCCTTCTCCGTCGCCGTGATCGGATGCGTCGTGCCGGCCTTCGAAAGCGTGAACGCGGCCGGGTCGACGACCACGTCCCCGAACTCGATCCGCTCCGAATCCGGGGGCGCCGTCCGGCGGAGGATCGCCCGGGCCCGGGCCACGAGCTCGCGCACGCTGAACGGCTTCACGACGTAGTCGTCCGCGCCGAGGGTGAGGAGCAGCACCCGGTCCGGCTCCCGGCCGCGCGCGGAGACGACGACCACCGGCGTGTGGTCCCCGCGTTCCCGCATCGCGACGAGCACCTCCTCGCCGCTCATGCCCGGCAGCATCAGGTCGAGGAGGACGAGGTCGAAGCCGCCGCCGGCCAGCGCCTCCGCCGCCGACTCGCCGTCCCCGACCCCGACGGCGTCGAAGCCTTCCCGGCCGAACCGGTCCACGAGGCCGTCCCGGATCGGGGCCTCGTCCTCCACGATGAGCACTCGCGAAGTCACTTCTCCTCCTTCGCCGCGGCCAGCCGCAGCGCGAACCGGCTTCCCTCCGCCGACGATTCCAGGAGGGAGACGTCCCCTCCCTGGCTCCGGGCGATCTCCCGCGCGAGCACCAGGCCGAGCCCCACGCCCTTCACGCGCCGCGCGTCCCGCGGCGAGCGGTAGAAACGCGTGAAGAGATGCTCCCGCTCCCCATCGGGTATCCCGGGACCATGATCGGCGACGATCAGTTCCACGGCGCCATCACCGGCCCGACCTTCGATCGCGGTCGCGCCGCCGGCGTACTTGCGCGCGTTTTCGAGCAGGTTGAGAAGCACGCGGATCGCCGAGTCGCGGTCCGCCGACACGAGGGGCAGGTCCTCGGCGACGGAGACCTCGACTTCCCCCGCGGACCACGCCTCGACGGCGGCGCGGGCGAGGTCGGCCGGCGAAGCCGGTTCCGTCGCGGCCGGCGCCTCGCCACGGGACAGCTTCGAGAGGTCCAGCACGTCGTCCACGAGCCTCGAGAGACGCTCCGATTCCGCGAGCACGAGCCGCAGGTATTCGTCGCGCTTCTCGTCGGGCAGCGCCTCCTCCGCGAGCATCTCCGCGTGCATCCGGATCGTGGTGAGAGGGGTGCGGAGTTCGTGGGACGTGTTGTCGAGCAGGTTCTGGCGGACGCGGGCCGTCGCGAGCTCCCGCCGGACCGCGCGCAGCGAGAAGAAGACGCCGACGGCCAGGGCGGCGGCGAGGACGAGGGTCATCCCCACGTGGAGCGTCCGAAGGCCGGAAAGGCCGGCGGGGCCGCGGATCGCCACCGCCGCCTCGATCCCGCCGAACCCGGGCGGGAGGTCCACGCGACTCGCGAGTGGGTCCCGCTTCGGCATCGCACCGACGGCGATCGTCGGCGC
>JBDLIY010000463.1:0-3383 GCA_039714635.1 Planctomycetota bacterium | reverse complement strand
CCACTACGGCGTCTCGGCGATCGGCCTCAACACGACCGGCAGCACGCGCGAGGAGGGGATCCGGGCCTGCGTGTCGCTCACACCGCGGGAGATGATCCTGGAGCTGCGCCGTCGCCTGGAGGCGTTCCGGCGCGATCACGCCTGAGCCCGCGCATTCAGTCTTCGAGCGCCGCGAGCGCCGTGTCGTCGTCCGGGTAGACCTTGAACACGGTGTCGAGCCCGAGGACGGACAGCGTCCGCGTCATGAAGTCGGTGGGCTCGGAGAAGACGACGGTGCCGCCCTTCGGGGTCACGTCCTTCCAGACCTTGATGAGGAACCCGAGGGCGGAGGAGTTGATGAAGGTCATGCGGCCGACGTTCAGGACGAGCTTCGTGACGCCCTCGTCGAGGAGTGCCTCGATCTCGCTCTGGACCTGCCAGATGTTCTGCGATCCGAAGTCCCCTTCGAACCGGTAGACCCGCACATCGTCCCGCGCTGAACTCACGTCCCCAAATCAGCCCGACGCCACCTTCCATGTCAAGGGTTCGCTTCAATCGTCCCGTGCCGAGGCCCCGCGAGATCGGACTGATCCTGCTCCTGCTCCTGTCCTCCGCCGTCGCCGACTGGCACCGCCACCCGCCGGGCGCGGTGCTGAAGCCGGGGACGGACCGACCGGGGAAGTAGTCAGGCCAGCTGTTTCCTGATGCTCTGGTTGTCGTTCAGGAAGTAGTTCAGGCCCCGGTACTTGTGCTGCTTGTTGCTGGACCGGAAGCGCGCGGAGTGGCCACTGCCGATCGCCCCGGTGTTGAGCACGGCCATCGTGGCGAACCACTCGGGCTCGTGACCCTTGCCCAGGAGCTTGTAGTAGCACCCGTCCGACGGCTCGCTCCACCACCCCGGCCATCCGATCGTGACCTTCTTGCCCTGGGCCGCGCTCTCGATCTCGCTGCACTTCGGGCACCAGACGGTCTTGCTGTTCTTCGCGGCGGACCGGATGTAGTCGACCAGACCGTCCCGGTCGTCCGTGGCCAGGATCGCGTCCCCCTTGTGGAACCACCAGGGGTCGCAGATGATCACGCTGCTCGTCATCCACTTGCCCGTGTCCGCGAGATTGCAGGTCGTATTCCGGTTCACGATGACGAAGCTGTGGTCCGCGGCCTTCCCGCCGAGGGAGACAAGTTCGACCGTCGCCCCCTTGCACTCCTCCCGCGTGGGCAGGCTCTTGTCCTCGCCCATGGCGTAGTAGTCCATGAGCATCATGTACGCCGTGGCCGAGCCCTCTCCGCAGTTCCCGATCGAGTAGCGAACGGCGCTCTTCACCGTCCCCTCGACCCGTTCCAGGGGCGTGTAGTCGGCGCCGTTCTTGTGCTTGACCTTGTGCGCGCGCGGGCTGGCCTGGAGCTTCGTGATGAGATCGTCGACGTTCACGCCTTCCTTGTGCAGCAGGGTGGCCATCCTCTGGTCCACGTTCGTCCGCTTCGCCTGCTCCTGGCCAAGCGTCTTTCCGAAGGAGACGTCGAACTTCCCCTCGCGGAGCAGCTTCCGGAGCTTCGCGGCCTCGCCCTTGTTCGTGCTTCTCTGGGCCAGGTGCACGAGTTGCACGTAGAGCGGTGCATCCTTCCATCCGCTGCCGACGAGGGAGTCGGTCTCGTCGTAGTGGGCAATCCGGTTCGAACTGCGCGGCACCAGGTCCCTCGCCTTGACGGCGATCTTCTTCGCCAGGTTCATCACCTTCTGGACGTTCGGCATGGCGCTCCCCTCAAATCGACCGCCGCCGCGTCCATCCCTGGTGGCTCCCCCCACACACACGGTAGCCCGTCCGACGGGATGCGCAAGGGGCGAGGCGACTACTTCACCTTCAACCCGAGCCGGAACCCGCCCGTCGCCGCGCCGGTCTCGGTCGCGTTGACGAAGACATACAGCTGCCCGCATCCCTTCACCTTGAGCGGTCCCTTCCGGCGGATCACGAACGGCTTCCCCGACCGTCCGATCTGCCCCATCAGGCAGCCGAACTTCCCCTTCCGTGTGACCCGCTTCCGCTTCGGCGGATCCTTCTTCATGCCACCCGGCTCCGCGGCCGGTACGCCGGGGCAGTACTGCACGGTCCCCGTCGGATCCGCCGTGAGCTGCATGCCCTCGTCCACGTATATCCCCGTCGGCCGCGGCTCCGGGGAGATGGGCACCGCCACGACCGCCGTCCCCTTCTTCAGGAAGTCGGAGGCGGACGTCCGCCCGGCCGAACGGCTCACCTCGAGGGGCGCCATGAGCGCGAGCGACGTCACCGCCGTGGAGTAGATCCTCCCGCCGGCGCCGCCCCACGGCCCGTCGGGATCGAACGACCCGTCCCCGGCCCGGCAACGCCCCGCCGACGTCACGAGCGCCTCGTACCACTTCGTCGGGATCTTCCCGGCGACGACCGCGTACGCCTTCGCTCCCAGGTGCCAGTAGTACATGTCCGGCGGATCGGCCGTCGGGAGCACCTTCCCGACGAGCCCGAAGTGTCCCCGGATCGCCTCCGTATCCCGCTCCCCGCACCAGTGCCGGATGAGACACGCGGCAGCGGTGAGCGACTCGGAGTTGTCGGCCGGGAACGCCTCCAGCTTCCCCGGCGGTCTCGCGGGCCCCGTCCCCGTGCCGTTGTACCCGGCCCGGAAGTACTCGCACGTCGCGTGCTTCACCCAGCCGTGCGCCCCCGCGAACGACGCGGCGTCGACCTCCATCCCCAGCTCCCGAACGGCCTGCAGCGCCGCGACCATCCAGTAGGTCACCGACGTGTCGTTGTCCCCCGGCTGCTTCCCGTAGCGCCACGCGGCGTCGGGGTTTCTCAGGTGCGCGATGTAGTCCGCCGCCTTCTCGAGCGCCGGCCCGGCCTTCTCCCGCTCCCCGGTGGCGGCGACCCAGGCCGCGACCGCCCGGGTCGCGACGGCGTGCGAGTAGACGAAGCTCCCGTCCGAAGCGTACCCGAATCGCCCTTCCTTCGACTGCCGCCCGATCAGCCAGTCGACGGCCTTCGTCGCCGCCTCGCGCCGCGCGTCATCGAGCTCCGAACCGTCCGCGGTGAGAACGGCGAGGACCGCGAGCCCCGTGACCCCCGGGCTGAATTGCGAGGTGCCCCCGTGCTTCGCGCAGTTCCAGTACCCCTGCGGCTCCTGGGCGCCGAGGAGGAACTTCGTCGCCCCCCGGCTCATGGTCCGCGCCCGCTCGAACGCGTCGCCGCCGTTCAGGAGGATCCACAGCCGGGCCTCGGGAGTCTCCGTCGTCGACGGCTTCGGCGGTGCGTCGGGCGCGATGAGGGCTTCGGCCTCGTCGGCGATCTTCGATCCCGCCGCGAGCCCCGCCTTCTCGCACCGCTTCCGCGCATCCTTCCAGAACGCGAGCGCTTCCTTCCGGGCGTGCGCCAGCC
>JBDLIY010000462.1:0-3390 GCA_039714635.1 Planctomycetota bacterium | reverse complement strand
AGAGGACCTTCGCGAAGCCCCAGTCGGAGACCATCACCTCGCCGAAGCTCCCGATGAGGAGGTTCGCGGGCTTCAGGTCCCGGTGCACGACGCCGCGGGCGTGGGCGAACGCGAGCGTGTGGCAGATCTGCTCGAAGATCCGCAGGAACTTCCGGAGGTCGTCCGTCGGCTCCTTGCGGTCCGTGAGGAGTGCGGAGAGCGTCTTGCCCTTGATGAGCTTCATCGTGAAGTAGGGCCGTCCGTCCTCGCGCAGGCCCAGCTCGTAGACCGGGACGACACCCGGATGCTGGAGCTGCCCGCCGACCTGCGCCTCCTCGACGAATCGCTGGAGCGTGACCTGGTTGCCGACGTGCTCGTCGCGGATCACCTTCATCGCCACGTCGCGCCCCAGGTCCATGTCCCGGCAGCGCACGACGACGCCGACGCCGCCGCGCGCGATCTCGCCGATCGTCTGGTAGCGGCCGATGTCGCGGATCGGGAGATCGACCTCCCCCACCGCCACGTCCGGCCCCTGGTCCTCGGACAGGTCCTTGAGCTTCACGCGGAACTTCGTGCCGATGAGCCGTTCGATTTCGACGAGGACGCTCTGCCCCCCCACCGAACCGGGCCGGGAATCGGGCTTCGAGTCGGGCTGGGCATCAGGTTGGGAATCGGGCTTCTCGTTCATCGGCGGGCCTCCCTTCGGCCGCGGCAGCGCGACCGCATCGTGTCGGCGCGCCGCCAGAAGTCGCGGAAGCCTTCGGCCCGTTCCTCCGGCAGTTCGTCGAGACTCAGCCCCTCGCGGTAGGCGGCCAGGCCGGGATCGTGCGTCCAGCGATCGAGGACCGAGACCGCGATGTCGCGCGGGGCGCGCCGGATGAAGTGCCGCAGGCTCTGCAGGCCCTGCTCCAGCCAGAGCAGGACGACCTCCGCCCGGGCGATCCGCTCGGCCTTCGGCAGGCGGCCGGCGCACATCGCGGCCTCCCCCGCCGACGGGAAGACGAGGCCTCCGAACTGCCGGCCCCCGGCCTCCCAGGCCTCGAGGTAGAAACGGAACGCGACCTCGTGGTTCCCCTTCCGGCGGCAGAGCCGGGCGAACGCCAGGCGCTCCCCCGCGTCGTCCGTCTCGATCTCCCCCCGCACCGCCTCCGCGTACCGCTCCGAGAGCTCGAGCATCCGCCGCGCCTCGTCGAGGTCGGCGGTCTCTGGAAACGGCCAGAGGGGATCCACGGCGCCGGTCGCGCGTGCCCGGACGAACGCGCGGTGGGCGTCGACGAACTCGCCCCGGCGGAGATGGGCACGGCCCAGCCGATGCCATGCGTCGGCATCGCCGGGACAGGCGTCCCGGGCCGCGACGCAGGCGGACCGCGCCAGTTCGTCCTTCCCCAGCCGTGCCAGCGCCAACGACCGGAACTGGTGGGCCATCGCGAGGTCCGGTTGGATCTCCACGGCCGCCTCGAGGTGGGCGAGAGCGTCCGAGAGGCGCCCGGCGACGAAGTCCAGGCCGCCGAGGCGCGCACGGATGACTCCGTCGCGCGGCCGGGTGTTCGAGTCCACCTTGAACTGGCGGTACTGGTCCGCGAACCGCTCGGTCTGAAGGAGGAAGTAGCCGTACCCCATCAGGTATCGAAGGCAGTAGGGATCACCCTCCAGCGCCATGCGGTACGACTCCTGGGCTCCATGGATGTCTCCCGCCTCTCCCAGCACGATGGCCCGGACGAAGCGGGCCCGCGCGGAGCCCGCCGAGGCCTGGACCGCTTCCTCGGAGCGGTCCAGCGCGGCCGGGAGGTTCCGCCGGTCGACCTGCTCCATCGCCAGGTCCGCGAGAGCATCCGCGTCGCCGGGCTGTTCCCGGACGGCGACGCGCCGCTCCTCGAGCGCGGCGTCCATCGTCTCGTGCGTGAGCCCGAGCGCGGCCGCGCGGTACCGTCGCGCCGCCGGGAACCCCGGCCGGAAAGTCAGCGCTCGGTCGAAGGCCCGGATGGCGTCTGAGGACCGGCCGAGGGCGTACTTCGTCCGGCCGAGGGCGAGCCAGTAGTCCGGGTCTCCGGGCACCTTCCCGACCGCCTCGGTCAGAACGCGGACCGCATCCTCTCCCTGCCCCTGGAGAAGGAGCACGAGGCCGAGGAGGTAGCGCGCTTCCGCCGCGTGGGTTCCGTCCTTCGCCATCGTGGCGTAGACGCGCACGGCGTCCTCGAGACGCCCCGAGGAGTCCAGGGTGCGGATCCAGGCGAGCTGGGCCGGGCGCCAGGCGGGCGCGGCCGCGCGGGCGGCCACCGACTCGCGAAGGGCACCCTCCACGTCCCCGGCGGCGAGGAGGGTCTCCGCGTGCACGGCCCGGATCCAGGGGTCTTCGGCGGCGCCGGCGGCCGCCGCGGCCAGGGTCTTTTCGCCGGCGGCCGAGGAGCCCGCGGCGAGTTGGACGAGCCCGCGATGGGCGACGATCCGCTGGTCGCCGGGGAAGTCCTCGCGGAGCCGGATGAGGGCTTCTTCCGCCTCGTCGGAGTCGCCGGCCCCCGCGGCGGCCACCAGGAGCCCGAGCCGGGCCCCGCAGCAGTCGGGCTTCAGCGCCGTGACCGCCGTGAAGTGGCGCCGTGCCTCCACCGGCCGGGGCGGCGTGAGGGAGAGCAGCGCCCAGCCCAGGGCGAAGTGCAGGCGGGCCCGGGTCGGATCCGCGGCGAGAGCTTCCCGCAGCGGCGCGACCGCGGCCTCCGGCCGGCCCGCCACGATCAGGGACTCGGCCAGCAGGGCCACGGTGCCCGGGGTCCGGTCGGCTTCCCGCAGGTCCCCGGCGATCGTGATCAGCTCCGCCCGTCGGGCCCACGGGGGCTTCCCCGCGTTCAGGTGCCGGATCCGGCCGCGTGTGGGGTCGGGATCGAGAACTCGCAGGACCTGCAGGGGCCGGTTGTCCGCCTCCGCCACGGGCCCCCGGTCGCGGAGATCCCGGGACCAGTCGTCGAGGGCGGCGACGATCTCCCGCCGGAGGGGCAGCGCGGCGAGACGTTCCGCGGCCTCCCTCGGCGGGAGCGTCTCCACGTCGACGCCGCAATCACGGAACGCCGCCCCCCAGGCGTCGACCGCCACGGGGCAGCCCGGCGACTCCCAGCCGGCGGTCCGGATCCCGGCCAGCCGCCGCGACATGTCCGCCGTCCGCTCCCCCATCTCCTCCGCCGCGCGTTCGGCGGTGGCGGTGGCGCGAACCCGACCGAGGAGGCCCTTCGCCTGCCCGATCAGTTCCTCATCGGCCCCCGACCCCCTCGCGAACCGCAACGCGGCCTGCGCCGCCGCCGCCGGCCGGGCCCACCGGTTGGCACCTCCGGTGGGATCCGCCTCGGCCGCGCGACGGTGGACCTGGGCGTCCTCCACGAGGCTCGCCAGCCGCCGGTTGGCGACGAGGCGGGAGTCGCGCCG
>JBDLIY010000461.1:0-3401 GCA_039714635.1 Planctomycetota bacterium | reverse complement strand
AAAGACCGCCGTGTTCCGCACCGTCTCGTCGATCGGCGGCGTCGCTCCGAAGGCGCTCTCGGACCGGTTCTTCGAACGCTCGTCGCGGTAGTCCACGCCCGCCATCACGGCCAGGTCCGTCTCCGACGCGATCCCCGTGCGCCTCCATTCGCCGAGAAGCTGAACCGTCCCCACCCGCGCGTCCGAGCTGCTGACGAGCTCGACCGGATCCCCGGGGTTGTCGCCGAGGTCCTCCAGGTCGCTCCGGATGTCGGTCCACGTGCCCGTCAGGGACCAGCGAAGCTCCTCCGTCAGGTCGTGCCGCACGCCCACCGCCGCCGCCGCGGTCCGCCGGTCCCGCGTGATGTTTGCGTCCTCCTCGATCTGCTCCCCGAACGGGAAGGCCCAGGGATCCTCGGCCGTGGAGTCCACCCAGCGCCCCGAGAAGAAGGCCTCGAAGCCGGGCGCGATCCGCCAGCCGAACCGGCCGCTCGCCGTGAGCGAATCGAACCGGTTGTTCTCGAGGTCGTTCTCGACCCCCGTCCGGGACAGGCTCGCGCTGAAGTCGACGTCCTCCACGCGGCCCTGCCCGGAGACGATCGCCCGCAGATGGTGGTACGAGCCCGCCTCGACGCCGAACCGCATCCCGGGCTCGCCGTCGCCCCGGAGCGTCCGCAGGTGCACGACGCCGCCGATGGCCTCCGAACCGTGAAGCGTGGAGGCCGAGCCGCGCAGGACCTCGATCGCCTCGAGGTTGTCGGACCCGAGGTCGTAGAAGTTGAACTGGCCGCCCAGCGTGGGGTCGTTCAGCGGAATGCCGTCGAGCAGGACGAGCACCTGGTTCGACGCCGCGCCGCGCAGGAAGAGCGAGGAGGACGAGCCCGGGGGGCCGCCGCGCGAGATGAACGCGCCGGGAACGATCGAGATCGCCTCGGAGACGTCGGTGACCTGCCGGTCGCGAAGATCGGTCGCGTCCACGACACTCACCGAAGCGCCCGTCGAGCGCAGGTCCCGCTCGAAACGGGCCACGGTCACCACGATCTCCTCGTCCAGCGCGGAACGCGGCACCGCCTCTTCCTGCTCTGCCCGCTCTTCCTCCGCGCGTGCGACACCAGCCAGGAGAATCAACGCGAACACCGTCCCTGCGATGCGTCGGCCCATGATCCAGCCCTTCCTATTCGGGGTAAACCTGCGGCACCGGGATGCCCTCCACCCGGCGTACGACGACCGGGGTGCCGTAGACGTCGGAAAGCGTTCCGGAACGCAGCACGTCCTCGGGCGTTCCGTCGGCGGCCACGCCACCGCCGCCGAGCAGCACCACCCTCTCCGCGAACCGGACCGTCAGATTCACGTCGTGAGAGATGAGCAGAACGGTCAGCCCCTCCCGCTCGCGCAGCCGGGCCAGCAGCCGAAGGCTGGCCACGTGGTGCTTCAGGTCGAGGTGAGAGGTCGGCTCGTCGAGGACCAGGAAACCGGTCCGCTGGGCGAGCGCCCGGGCGAGGAGGACCCGCTGCCGCTCCCCGCCGGAGATCTCGCGCACGTCGCGGTCGATCAGGTGGTCCGCCTCCACCGCGCCGAGCGCCTCCCGCGCGATCTGCCGGTCCTTCTCGCCCTCGAAGCCGAAGCCTTCCTGCCACGGCGTCCGGCCCATGAGGACCGCCTCGCCGACGGTGAAGGCGAAGACGCCGCTCTCGCCCTGCGGGACGACGGCCAGCCGTCTCGCGACCTCGCGCACCGGCAGGCCGCCGACGTCGTCCCCTCCCAACCGCACGCTCCCCGCGTCCGGACGGACGACCCGGCTCGCCAGCCGTACGAGCGTCGTCTTGCCGCACCCGTTCGGACCGAGCACGGCGACGAACTGCCCCTGCTCCACGACGAGGGAGAGATCGTCGAACACCTTCGTGCCCGGGTAGGAGAAGCGGACGTTCGAAACCGCGAGGGGAGCGCTCACGACAGCCCTCCCCCGCGCGCGCGGACCTTCACCAGCAACAGGACGAACGTGGGCGCGCCGACGGCGGCGGTCAGGAGACCGACCGGGATCTCCGACGGCCCGCCCAGCACGCGCGCCAGCGCGTCGGCCAGCACGAGGAACGCGCCCCCGGCCACGAACGACGCGGGCAGTACCAGCCGGTGGTCCGGCCCCATCACGAACCGCACCGCGTGGGGAACGAAGAGGCCGACGAAGCCGATCGGCCCCGCGATCGCCACGGCGGCGCCGGTCAGCAGGCTCGCGAGAACGAGGACACGCCGCCGCACGGCGGCCCCGTCGATCCCGAGGTGCGCCGCCGGCTCCTCGCCGAGGCTCATCACGTTGAGCGCCCGGCCGAGCCGGGACAGCCAGACAATCGAGACCAGGGCGATCGCCGTTCCGGCCACCAGTTCGGGAGCGCGCACCGCGTACAGGCCGCCCATCTGCCAGCGCAGGATCTCCCGCGCCTCGTGCGGGCTCGCCATGTAGTTCAGGAACCCGAGGATCGCGAGGAAGAACGCGTTCGCCACGACGCCCGCCAGGAGGAGGGTCTGCGGCACCATCCGGCCGCCTCGTCGGCCGATGACCCAGATGACGGCCAGCGCGGCCAGGCAACCCGCGAACGCGAACACGGGCCGCGTGCTGACGGGGCCGAGCACGTCGATCCCGAGCAGGATCGCCGCCACCGCGCCGAGCGAGCCGCCGCCGGAGACGCCGAGGATGTAGGGCGACGCCAGCGCGTTCCGCATCAGCGCCTGGAACGCGGCGCCGCACGCGGCCAGCGCGCCGCCGACGACGAGGGCCGCCGCCACCCGCGGCAGGCGAAGCTCGAAGAGCACGAACCGCGCCGGTTCCTCCCCGCGCAGCGCCTCGCCGAGCCCGAAGCTCTCCGCTCCCGTCAGGAGCCCCACCACCGCCGCGGCGACCGCCACGGCCACGAGGGAACCCATCCGGGACCACCAGCGAAGGGCGGAGAGCGTGGTCATTCACCCTCCACGGGCAGGAGTCCACCGAGCCGCTCGAGCGCCTCCGGCATCCGCGGCCCGGGTCGCAGCACCGCGGTATCGGTGACGCGGACGACCTTCGCGGCGAGGCCCGGGAAGCGTTCCCAGAAGTCGCCCGGAGCCGTCATCGCGCCGTCGAGGATCACGTCCGGATCTCGCGCGAGGAGGGTCTCCATCGACAGCGTCGGCCACGAACCCGGCACGCCCGCCGCGACGTTTTGCGCCCCGAGGGAGGTCAGGAGCCCGTCGACGTACGACCCGGTCCCCGCGACGAGGAGCGGCTCACGCTGCGCCACGAAGACCCAGGAGACGCCGTCCCGCGTCCCGAGGGACTTCCGGACCGCGGCGAGCCGCCCGAGGATGGCGTTCTCCAGATCGACCCCGCGTGCGGTCACCCCCGTGAGCCCCGCGAGAGTCCGGGCGAGCGCCCGCACAGCGTCCGTCGTGTC
>JBDLIY010000460.1:0-3442 GCA_039714635.1 Planctomycetota bacterium | reverse complement strand
GAAGCCGGCCGACGCTCCCGATAAGCCGGAAGAAGCTCCCGAGAAGCCGGAAGAGCCGACCGAGGAGCCGGAAGAGCCGACCGAAGAGCCCGAGGACGCGCCCGAGAAGACCGAGTAGCGTTCCGACTGCGTACAATGGGGAGGTCATCCGAACGGAGGCCTCCCCATGCGATTCTGTCTGTGTCTCGCCCTTCTTCTCGGTGCCGGCCCCGCGGTCCGCGGCACGGTGACCGACGCCGACGGGAAGCCGCTGGCCGCCGACGTCTGGGTCGACGTGAAGTCCTGGCCGGACGGGAAGTTCAAGCTCACGCCGCACCACGCGAAGGCCGGGAAGGACGGCGCCTTCGACATCGACATCTCCGGCGCCGCGACCGGCAACTGGTTCGTGAACGTCGCCGCGACGGCGAAGGGCCACGCCTTCGTCAGCCGCTACGAGAAGGCCCCCGGCGTCCCCGACTTCTCCCCGAAGCTCCCGAAGGGCCACCCGGTGACGCTCCGGATCCTGGACGCGGACGGGAAGCCGATGCCGCCGCGGACGGGCGTGCGGCCCGGCCTCCGGAAGACCGCCGGCGGGGATGAGCACCGGCTCTACTACGACGCCTCCGTGTCCCTGGGGCGGTCTCCGGACAAGAAGGGCTGCGTGAAGTTCGACTGCTTCGCGAAGGGAGATCGGGGAACGGTCCTCGTCACGTTTGCGCGGGTGGAGGAGGAGCGCGAGTTCGTCGTCGAGGGGAAGAAGAACGAGGTGATCGTCCTCGCCCCGGCGAAGCCGACGCCGTCGGAGACCCTCACGGCGGGGAAGGACCCGAACAAGAAGTACTTCCTCTACGGCCCGAAGCCGGCCGAGAAGCAGCCGAAGCCGGGTTACGGCCTGATCCTCGTGATGCCCGGTGGAACCGGCAACGCCACGTTCGCCAACTTCGTGAAGAGCATCTACGAGGAGACGGTTCCCGAGGGTTACGTGATGGCCCAGCTCGTCGCTTTCAAGTGGCAGGCTGGGCAGAAGATCGTCTGGCCGACGGAGCGCGATCGTGTGAAGGGTGCGAAGTTCACGACGGAGGAGTTCATCGACGCGGTGGTGAAGGACGTCGCGAAGAGGGTGAAGGTCGACAGGAAGCGGATCTTCACTCTCTCCTGGTCGTCGGGCGGCCCGGCGGCGTACGCGGCGGCGTTTCGGAAGAGGACGCCGATCACGGGCAGTTTCGTGGTGATGAGTGTTTTCTACCGGGCGTGGTATCCGAGCCTTTCGGCGGCGAAGGGGCGGTCTTTCTACATCCTGCATTCGCCGACGGATCAGACGTGCCGTTTCCCCTTGGCGGAGGACGCGCGGGACCAGTTGAGGAAGGCGGGTGCTGTGGTGGAGTTCGCAACGTACGAGGGCGGCCACGGCTGGCCCCCGGCGACGCGAACAAAGCTGCTCCGCACCGGCTTCAAGTGGCTGGACACCCAATAACGGAACACCGCTGACAGGCGTCCGTTTTTCACCACGGCGACAAACCGCTGACAGGCGTTACTTTGCCGCCCCCCGGCGACATAACGCTGACAGGCGTTACTTTGCCGCCGCCGTTCCTGCCTGAAATCCCGGGTGACAGACCGACGCCTGTCAGCGTTATGTCGGTCCTGCCCCGCGTGGGGAGACGTTCCGGGGGTTCGGGCGTGGTCGGCGAGTGCCTGACACCGGAGATCCGGGCTGACCGAACGCTGACCGCGCGGTCGGGCTCCGGGCTACACTCGTCTTGTGCGGACCGTCACCGAATGGCTCCTGCTGCCGCTCTTCCTCCTCCCCTTCACGGTGGGGGGCGGGCTCGCGTGGTTCGCGGCGGAGACCCACCGGCGGGAGATCGAGAAGTACGCCGAGGCCGGCGACGTCCACGTGAAGCGCTGGCTCGCCGAGGACTCGAACGCCGCGATGGTCGCCGGTTCGGCGGAGCGGGCCCAGCGTCACGTCGTGCACGACCCCTGGACGATTCCCTTCACCCACCCCGGCGGGAACGGTCGCGTCGTCGTGGCGGACCGCCAGGACGAGGAGCGCCCCTGGCGCTTCACCCGCGCCTTCCCCTCCGGCCTCACCCCGGAGGCCCTCGCCGACGCGGGCGTCCGCCTTCGCGTGGAGACCGGCGCGGCCCCCGGCTCCCTCGACGGTGCGGACGAGGCCACCGTCGCGTTCCGGGACCTCTACGGAACGCCCGACCTCGACGCCCTGCGGATCGCGCCGCTCCCCGTCTCCACGAAGCGCTTCCTCCTGCGCCGCTGGCGGGAGGGTGCCGACGGGGCGGACTTCGCGGAGGAGGCCCGCCTCCTCGACGCCCTCGACAAGGCGATGCGGACCTGGCCGCGGACACCGGGGATGCACGAGGTGGACGGCGCCATCGTCCTCGCCGCGATGGGGGACGGCCCCTCCTGGGTCTTTCCGGACCGCGAGAGCATGGGATCGACCTTCGCCTTCGGCAACTTCCTCGACCACGAGAAGTCCATCGGGGTGACATGGTCGTTCTTCCAGCCCGACACGGCGCCGGAGACGACGCTCTGGTCGGGGCGGATCGAGGAGCCGTACGCCGGCACCTGGCGCATCTCGCGGCATAGCGGCCGGGAGTGGTGGCAGTCGACGCTCGTCCGTCGGTGGGGCGGCCCGGTGGTCGGGGCCCTGGCGCTGTTCCTCGTGTTGCCGAGCGCTCTTCTCATTTCGATCCGTCGAAGGCGCCGTCTGGACGAGACCCGCGTCCGCTTCCTCAACGAGACCGCCCACGACCTCCGCACGCCGCTGACCAGCCTGCGGCTCTACGCCGACATGCTCGCGGCCGGCAAGGCGGACGAGGAGCAGCGCGATCGCTACGTCGACACGATCGCGCGGGAGTCGGCCCGGCTGACGTCGCTGCTGGGGAACCTCCTCGATCTCAGCCGGCTGGAGGGGAAGCGGCGGACGTTCGAACCCGAGGACCTGCCCCTCGACGAGGTGGCGGAGCACGCCATCGCCGACTTCGTGGCGCTCTGGCCGAAGCGCGCCGACGACGTCCGCGTGGCCGGTGAGGACAATGTACGGGTGACCGCCGACCGGACCGCCCTCGCCCGCTGCCTCGGGAACCTGCTCGACAACGCCGGGAAGTTCACGGAGGTGGGCGCGACGGTGACGCTCTCCTGGGAGGAGATCCGCGGTCGCGTCCGGATCGTCATCGCCGACGACGGCCCGGGCATCCCCGCCGGCGAGAGAAAGCGGGTCTTTGCCCGCTACGCCCGCGGGCGGAAGGCGCAGGACGACGGCGTGCCGGGCACCGGGCTCGGGCTGTCGCTCGTCCGGACACTCTGCCGCGGGATGGGCGGCGACGTGCGCCTGGTCGACCGGGCGACGGGTGCGGCCTTCGAGATCGACCCAGGCAAGCTCACCAAGGAGGTCCGCTATGACGGCATCTTCGTACTGCGGAGCAACGCCTGGATCACGTCTTCT
>JBDLIY010000459.1:0-3446 GCA_039714635.1 Planctomycetota bacterium | reverse complement strand
CCCGGAGCCGCGTCACCATCGACACCGCCACCTGCCCGAGCTGCCTCCGCGAACTCCGGGACCCGGCTGATCGTCGCTTTCACCACGCCTTCGTCAACTGCGTCTCCTGCGGCCCGCGCTACACCATCGTCACCGACCTGCCGTACGACCGGCCGAACACGACGATGGCCGGCTTCGCGATGTGCGACGCCTGCGCGGTGGAGTACGCGGACCCGTCCGACCGACGCTTCCACGCCCAGCCGGTCTGCTGCCCGGACTGCGGGCCGCGGCTGACCTGGACCGGGTCCGGCGGCGGCGACCCGATCGACGCGGCGGCGGCCGTGATCCGGGACGGCGGCATCGTGGCGGTGAAGGGCCTCGGCGGGTTCCACCTCGCGGTCGACGCGACGGGCGAAGCGGCCGTTCTGCGGCTTCGCGTCCGCAAGCGGCGTGACGCGAAGCCGTTCGCGATCATGGTGGCCGACCTCGACTCGGCCCGTCGGCTCGCGGACCTGTCGCCGGCGGGGGAGGCGGCGCTCGCCTCGCCGGAGAGCCCGATCGTCCTGGCGCCGCGGCGGGAAAGCGCCATCGCCGAGGGGGTCACGAAGGGCAGCCACCGCGTGGGGATCATGTTTCCGTGCACGCCGGTCCAGCACCTGCTCCTGGCGGCCGTCGGTCGGCCCCTCGTCATGACGAGCGGCAACGTCACCGACGATCCGCTCGTCTCCGACGACGACGAGGCGGCCCGGGACCTGGGCGGGATCGCCGACGCCTTCCTGGGGAACGACCGGCCCATCGAGCGGGCGATCGACGACTCGATCGTCATCGACGGGCCGGAGGGGCTGCTGCCGATCCGCCGGGCGCGCGGGATGGTCCCGGCGCCGCTCGCGCTGCCGATCGCGGCGCCGCGGCCCGGCCTCGCGGCGGGCGGGGAGTTGAAGGGCGCCGTCGCGCTGGTCCGCGAGGGCGAGGCGATCCTCGGCCCGCACCTCGGGGACCTGACCTGGGCCCGGGCCTGGCGGCGGTTCGAGAGGACCGTGGCCGATCTCGAGCGGTTGTACGACGTCCGGCCGACGTGGATCGCCGCCGACGAACACCCGGACTACCGGGCGCACCGGTACGCGGCCCGGCGATCGCGGGCGGACGGGATCGACCTCGTCCTCGTCCAGCACCACCACGCTCACCTCGCCTCCCTTCTGGCCGAGCACGGCCGGACGGACCGGATCCTCGGCATCGTGGCGGACGGGGTCGGCTACGGCGGGGACGGGACGGCGTGGGGGGGAGAGGTCCTCGCGGCCGATCTCGGGGGCTACGAGCGGCTCGGCCGGCTGCGTCCGCTTCGGATGCCCGGCGGGGACGTCGCGGCGAAGGAGATTACCCGGCTGGCGGACGCCTGGCGGGCCGATATCGCGGGAGAGGAACTTCCCGCCGGGCCGGACTCCTCGGGCCTCGGACGGCTCTTCGACGCGGCGGCCGCGGTGACCGGCCTGGCCACGGAGAACCGCTACGAGGCGATGAGCGGAATCCTGCTCGAGGCCGCCGTCGGCGATCCGGTCGAGTCGGAGGGGTTGGTCCGCGTCGTTGATGGCTCGGTGACCTCGTTCGAGTTGGACCACCGGCCGCTACTGGCGCGCATGGAGCGGGACGACCCGGTCGCCGTCCGCGCGGCGGCGTTCCACGAGGAGGTCGCCGCCGGGTTCGCCGCGGCCGCCGTCCGGGCCCGGGAAGAGACCGGCCTCCCGGTCGTCGGCCTGACCGGTGGCTGCTTCGCCAACACCCGCCTGACGGCGTCGCTGGCCCGGCGCCTGCGTGACGAGGACTTCGAGGTCCTCCTGCACCGCCTCGTGCCGCCGAACGACGGCGGAATCGCATACGGCCAGGCCGCGGTGGCGGCGGCCGTCCTGTCGGAAGGAGCCTGACCATGTGTCTCGCGCTGCCCGCACGGATCGAGGAGAAGAACGGGGACGAGGCCTGGGTGGTCCTCGGCGACTCGCGCCTCAAGGCGAACCTCGTCATGACGCCGGACGCGGTGGTCGGCGACTGGGTGCTCGTCCACGCCGGCTTCGCGATCCAGCAGGTGTCCGACGAGGAGGCGCTCGAGACCTGGGACGTCTACCGGAAGGTGACGGCGGAGGATCCGGCGTGACCCTGCGCGAGGAAATGGACGCCCTCCGGGCGGAGCTCGACCCGCTGGCCGCGCGGCTGCCGGCGCCGCTGACGCTGATGGAAGTCTGCGGCACCCACACCGTCAGCGCGTTCCGCGGGGGTCTCCACTCCCTGATGCCGGAGAACGTGCGCCTGATCAGCGGCCCGGGCTGCCCCGTCTGCGTCACGGCCCAACGGTATATCGACGCGCTGATCGCGCTCGGCCGGCGGGAGGACGTCGTCGTCGCCACCTACGGCGACATGATGCGCGTGGCCGGCGAGGGGGGTTCGCTGGAACTGGCCCGGAGCGAGGGCGCGGACGTCCGCGTCGTCACGTCGAGCCTCGAGGCCGTGGGACACGCCCGGGACGAGCCCGACCGGCAGGTCGTCTTCGCCGCCGTCGGCTTCGAGACCACGGCGCCGGCGTCGGCGGCCGCGGTCCTCGCGGCGGAGCGGGAGGGCCTCGGGAACTTCACGATCCTCCCGTGCCACAAGCTCGTGCTGCCGGCGATGCGGACGCTGCTCGACGACCCCGACGGCCGGATCGACGGGTTTCTGTGCCCGGGCCACGTCAGCGTGATCCTCGGCTCCGAGGTCTACCGTCCGGTGGTCGAGGAGTACGGGAAACCGTGCGTCGTTGCCGGCTTCGAGCCGCTGCACATCATGCGGGGGGTTCTCCACCTCGTCCGCCAGGCGGTGGAGGGGGTCGCTGCGCTGGAGAACGTCTATCCCGAGGCGGTCTCCGACGAAGGCAACCCGGTGGCCCGGGAGCTGATCGATCGGGTCTTCGTCCCCGGTTCGTCCGCGTGGCGCGCGCTGGGGGAGATGGCCGAGAGCGGCCTCGACCTCCGACCGGAATTCTCGCGTTTCGACGCGTTCGTTCGTTTCGGCATCGAACTGGGCGAAGATCACGAGCCTCCGGGGTGCCGCTGCGGGGACGTGATCAGCGGCAAGTGCGAGCCGGTGGACTGCCGGCTGTTCGGCGAGATCTGCACGCCGGTCTACCCGGTGGGGCCGTGCATGGTGAGCTCGGAGGGGAGCTGCCAGGCGTGGTTCAAGTACCGGCGAAACGAGTTGCAGCGGAGCAGGGCATGACGGGAGTCCGTCGTCCGAAGGTCAACCCGCACCGCGAGCGGATCGTGATCGCCCACGGCGGTGGGGGGCAGCTCACGGAGGATCTCCTCCGCGAGGTCGTCTTCCCCCGCTTCGCGAACGAGTGGCTCGATCCCGCCGACGACTCCGCGCACCTCCCCGTTTCGGGCCCGGTCGCCTTCACCACCGACGCCTACGTCGTGAAGCCGATCGAGTTCCCCGGGGGCGAC
>JBDLIY010000458.1:0-3478 GCA_039714635.1 Planctomycetota bacterium | reverse complement strand
ACCGGAGAGCCTGGGTTCCCTGCGCGGGACCCACCGCGAGCTGGTCGCGATCGTCGGGGCCGCGAACCGGCTGTGCCTGGCCTGCGGAATGGGGCAGGACGAGCTCATCCCCCTCGACCTCCTCCACCACGGCCTGCCCGGAGGCGTGAGCATGTCGCCGGAGCAGATCGACCGGGTCCTCGGCCGGGTGGAGAGGGCTCTCGAGGAGATCGCCGGCCGCTACGGTCTCGAGTACGGCGACCGCGAAGCCTGGCTCGAGCGTTTCGCCGAGGCCAACCGGGCCGCCCCCGGTCCGGCCGAGCGGGGGACGCCCGACCTCGTCTCCTCGATCGCCGCCGTCTCCGACGTCCTGCGCCGGGCCCGGCGCGCCCAGAGCGTCCCGGAGATCCTCGACATCTCGCTCCAGGCCGCGCAGCAGCAGCTCGCGTTCGACCGGCTGCTCTACCTGCAGGTCGACCTCGAGGAGGAACTCCTGGTCGGGCGTCACTTCTTCGACGACACCCACATCGAGGTGGACGTCGGGGAGATCTCCATCCCGCTCAACCCGGACGGGCTGCTCGGGATGGGGATCCAGGGCCGCACCGCCCAGCGGATCGACAACTGGGCGACGGACGGGGAGTTGCTGCGCTACCTCGGCGTCGTGGAGGTGGCGGCGGCGCCGGTCGTGGTGAACGAGCAGCCCCACGGCATCATCTGCGGGGACATGTTCTTCCGGAACGTGGACGTGTCGGACGCCGACGTCGCGCTGCTCGGCATCCTCGCCACGGATCTCTCCCTGGCGATCGAGAACCACGTCCTCGGGCGCCAGGCGACGAAGCTGCAGGCCCTCGCCAGCAAGGACGAGCTGACCGGTGTCCACAACCGGCGCAGCCTGATGAGCCTCCTGCAGCGGGAGATCGATCGCGCCCAGCGCTACGGCAGTCCGCTGGCCGCGGTGATGGTCGACCTCGACCGCTTCAAGGACTGCAACGACAACTACGGGCACATGGTGGGGGACGAGATCCTCCGCGAGGTCGCCCAGGTGCTCGTGGCGAACTCCCGCGAGATCGACGTCATCGGCCGGTACGGCGGCGACGAGTTCCTGCTCGTCCTCCCGGAGACGGACCAGAGCCGGGCCACGGTCTACGCGGAGCGCGTGCGATCCAGCATCGAGCAGCTGGGCCGGGAGCACCAAAGGCGCTACCCGCTCTGCGAGCTGTCCATCTCCATCGGCGTCACCGCCCTGGATGCGGAGAGGGACTCCCTGAAGACCCTCGTCCACCGCGTCGACCACGCCCTCCTGGCCGCCAAGCAGCGCGGCCGGAACCGCGTCTGTCTCGACTGAGAAGCGCACCCGGCGAGAAGTAGTATATGATCCGGGGCCATGATCCAGGGAACGGTCATCCGCGTCGACGCACGGGGCTGCGTCGTCTTCGCCGAAGGCGAGGAGCTCTTCTGCCGCGTGCGAGGCCGATTCTACGAGGACATCGAGGGCCAGAAGCGCCCGATCGCGCCCGGGGACCGCGTCTCCATCAGCCGGACCTCCGAGGGCGAAGGGGCCGTCGAGGAGATCGAACCCCGCCGGACCCGTCTCTCCCGCCAGGCCGCCCACGGCGAGCGTGAGCAGGTGATCGCCGCGAACGTCGACCAGGTGGCGATCATCGTCTCCGTGAAGAACCCGCCGCTTCGGCCCGGCCTCATCGACCGCCTGATCATCGCCGCCAGCAACCAGGCGATCGAGCCCTTCGTCGTCATCAACAAGATCGACCTGGGGATCGCGAAGAAGGTGGGGAAGGTCCGCGACACGTTCCGCGAGCTCGGCTACGAGGTCCTCTACACCTCGGCGACGGAGGGCACCGGTGTTCCGCACCTCGCGCTCCGCCTCGCCGACCGGACCACGGTCTTCGCCGGCCACTCCGGCGTCGGCAAGTCGTCGCTCCTGAACGCCATCCACCCGGAGCTGCACCTCGCGACGGGGAGTGTCAGCAAGCGCACGACGAAGGGCCGCCACACGACCACGCGCGCGACTCTTTTTCCGCTGCCCGCTGGCGGCTACGTCGTCGACACCCCCGGCGTCCGCGCCTTCGGTCTGTGGGACGTGGAGAAGGCCGACCTGGACATCTTCTTCCGCGAGTTCCAGCCGCTGATCGAGCAGTGCCGGTTCTACGACTGCACCCACGACCACGAGCCGGACTGCGCCGTGCGCGCGGCGGTGGAAGCGGGCGAGGTGCGCCGGCCGCGCTACGACGCCTACCTGCGGATCATGCGCTCGCTCGAGGGGGAGCAGCGGTAGGAGCCGTGGCGCCCGAACCCGGCTTTCACCGGATCGACTCAGCCCTTCCGGGACTTCGGCCCGGCCGCCTGGCGCGGAAGAAACTCGTTATGGGTCTAGACCCATAAGCCCCGGCACGCAGCGCGCCGGCCCGGTGGCACACTGCTGACAGGCACCGCTTTGCCGCGGTGACAGAGCGACGCCTGTCAGCGTTCTGCCGCTTTCCCCGGCCGCCTGGCGTTGGAGGTGCTTTCCGGAGCGAGGTCCGGGACGGACTGGTAAAAGGTCTGTATTTAGACTAAATTCAGTCCATAATCAGTTCCGGAATGAGGTCTCCATGAAGGACATCGTCGTGTCGAAGAGCATCGTCCCGCTGGGGGAGTTCAAGGCCCGCGCGGCTCAGTACCTGAAGGAGGCGGCCGGGAGCGGCCGTCCTCTCGTCATCACGCAGAACGGCCGGCCGGCCGCGGTTCTCCTCTCACCGGAGGAGTTCGACCGGATTCGGGAGCGCGAGCGGTTCCTGGAGTCGATCGCGGCGGGGCGGGAGGACGCGGATGCGGGACGGGTAATGGACACCGAGACCGTTCACCACAGGCTCGCGAAACGGAGGGCCCGGCGCGGAGCCGCGGAATGAGGGTCCTCTGGACCGAGCAGGCGTTCGAGCGCCTGGCCGAGATCGAGGAGTACATCGCCGCCGATGATCCGGGGGTGGGCCGGAGGTGGACCGAGCGGCTCATCGAGCGCGCGGAGGCCCTCGCCGACTTCCCGGGAATGGGCCGCACGGTCCCCGAACTCCCGGGCGGTTCGCTCCGGGAACTCATTGTCGGCAACTACCGGGTCGTGTACCGGGCGCGGCCCGACGCCATCGAGGTCCTGACCGTGTTCGAGGCCCATCGGCTTCTGCCCGAGGAGGATCTCCCCGCGGCCGATCTTCCACCGTCAGCACACTGCTGACAGGCACCGGCTTGCCGCGGTGACAGAGTGACGCCTGTCAGCGTTCTGCCGTTCGATTCATCTCGCACGCCCGCCCGCCGGCGAAACCCCGCGGACGGTCGGACCGGCGGCCCGCTCACGCCGGCGAGGTGGCGTTTCTCCCGGCATCACCGGCCACGTGTCAGATCAGGCCAGGTCCTCCACCGTCAACCACCTGAGCGCGCTCCTCACATCCGCCACCTCCTCTCCCCGGATCCCGTCCGGCACTTCCGTTCCCGGCGGCACGAGCGCCCG
>JBDLIY010000457.1:0-3480 GCA_039714635.1 Planctomycetota bacterium | reverse complement strand
GAGTGCCGGGATTCCACCGGGTCCACGAGGATCCCGAAGGCTCGTTCGCAGGCCTTCCGGGCCGCCGCAGGCCGCCCCCGGTCGGCGAGGATCTCCGCCAGCGTGACGAGGCTTCCGGCGAGGTCCACATGGTCGGGGGGAAGGCGCTTCTCGCGGATCGCCAGCGCTTTCCGGCAGAGCTTCTCCGCTTCCCCGAGCTTCTTCTGCCGGCGACGAACCTTCGCCAACCCGTTCACCGGGCAGGCCAGGTCCGCTCCCGGTACCGCGGGCTGCATCGAGTAGATCTCGATCGACTTCCGGTAGTGCTCCACCGCCTCGTCGTAACGCCCGAGGTCGCGAAGGATGCCCCCCAGGTTGTTCTCCGCGATCGCCGTCCGTTCGTGGGCCGGGCCGACATCGGCCAGCCGGATCTCGAGGGCGCGCCGGTAGTCCGGCAGCGCCTCCTCCCGGCGCCCGAGGAGCGCGAGGGAAACGCCTCGGAGCGCGAGGGCGGAGGCGACCCAGGCCGGAGCGGGCGGGTCCAGCTTCTCGACGAGTTCGAGGAGCCTCGTCCCGTGCTCCGCCGCCGCGTAGTAGTCGCCGAGTTCGTACTCCGACTTGCCGAGTTCGTGGAGGGCGGACACCGTCGCCATGTGCGACGGCCCCAGCTTCCTCCGCCGGATCTCGAAGACGCGGCCCCAGAACGTTCGGGCGGCCGCGTGGTGGCGCTGGTTCCGGCAGGCTGCGGCGATGAGCTCGAGCAAACGGTCGGCGTCACGGTAGTCCCTCCCCCACGCCGCCGTCATCCCGGCGTGGGCCCGCCGGCCGTTCGCTTCCGCCTCCGCGTACCGGCGCAGGTACATCTGGCAGTCCGCGATGAACCAGAGTTCCCGCGCGGCGGTCGCGGAGTCTTGCCCTTCGAGGAAGAGAGCAATACCACGGGCACGCTCGAAATGCGGAATCGCCCGCTCGTGCTGACGGAGTCTCGAACGTGCGTAGCCGAGGGCGTGCTCGCTCTCGAGGACGCTGCGGTGCCTGGGCCCGTGGGCTTCCACCTGCGCGGACCGAGCCCCCTCGAAGAACTCGATGGCCTCCTCGAACTTCCCGGCATCGACGGCCGCCCAACCCGCCTCGAAGGCGGCCTTCCCGGGCTCAGCGGTCTCCTGGGCGATCGCCGACGAAGCCACCGAGAGGACGAGAAACACGAACGACGAGAGTCTCCCCAACCGCATGACGCCTCCTTTTCACTCCCCCCGGGAGAACCGCCAGTCTACGCCCGTTCGAGCCTCGCTGCCACCGGCGGAACGGTGCCCGAGGCCATCCGCGAAGAGATTGCGAACGCCGGCCGCGCTCCCGGAATCCCGAGACCGAATCAGCCCCCCGTGCGTCCGGAGAAGGGAAGCCACACTCTCGGAGCCCCCGGAGGCTTGAAATATGACCATAACTAGTCATCATATGACTATGGAAGTCAACATCTCGGAACTCAAGGCGAAGCTCAGCGCCTACCTGGACCGCGTCCGGAAAGGGGAGACCGTCACGATCCTCGACCGGAAGACGCCGATCGCGCGGATCGTGCCGCTGGAGGAGGGCCCGGACGACCTCGTGATCCACCCGGCGACAGAGCCCCTCTCGACGATGAAGGACGTGAAGGGCGTTCCCCCCCTGGAGGATGTCGACGTCGTGGAGATCCTCGGGGAGCTGAGGGGCGACCGGTGATCGTCTACCTGGATACGAGCGTGCCGCTGAGAGTCCTGCTCCGACAGTCCGATGCCATGACCGACTGGGATCGCTGGCGTGAGGGATTCTCCAGCGCACTTCTCGGGGTGGAAGCCCGGCGCACGATCGACCGATTTCGCCGGGAGCGGTACTTCGACGATGAACGCGTCGCCCGGGCCCACGAGGCGCTCCTCGACATCGAAGGGCGGATTCGGACCATCGAGATCACCCCGAGAGTCCTGGCTCGGGCCGCCGGCCCCATGCCGACCACCGTGAAGACCCTCGATGCGATCCACATCGCGAGTGCGCTGCTGCTGGCGGAGCGTTCGTCGGAAGAGGTCATCTTCGCCACCCACGACCACCAGCAGACCCTCGCCGCCCGGGCGCTGGGATTCCGTGTCGTGGGATAGCTGCGCCATGACAATCCTGGTCTGACCCAGATTGCCACCTCACCCGAGCCACCGAGGGCACGAACCATGCGAACCGCCTCGCTCCCGATCCTCCTGACCCTGCTCCTCGTCTCCCCCGCCGTGGCGGGGCCGGAAGTCGACCTCTCCTCGCCCCGGGCGACGATGGAGACGTTCCTCTCGGCCCTCGATCCGGCCGGCGAAGAGAAGATCGACGTCGACCGGGCGGTCGCCTGCCTGGACCTCTCCGAACTCGACGCTTTCACCCGCAAGGACCCGACCGCGACGAACGACCTCGCCCTGCACCTGCAGGAGATCATCGTCATCACGCGGCGCCTTGAACTCTCGGACATCCCCGACGAACGCGAGGGACCGCCCTGGGTCTTCGCCCGGTACGACGCCGGGACGGTGGTCATCGAGCGCGGGGAGACCGGAGAATGGCGGTTCACGGCGGACACCGTGGCGGCCGTCGACGAGATCCTCTCCGAGGCGCGACGGAACTCCCGCTTCGCGGATCGCCGGGTCGTCCCCTTCTCCATCTCGCCGGCCGGGTGGCTTCGCTCCCGGATGCCCGACAGCCTTCGGCGGACCGGCTTCCTCCTCGAGCACTGGCAGTGGATCGCGCTCCTCGCGCTGTGCTTCCTGGGCATCCTCGCCGAGCGGATCGTGAACGCCCTCATCCCGTCGTGGGTCCGGCGCTCCCTCCGCCGGCGCGAGATCGAGGTGGACAAGGAGACGGCGAAGGTGGGGTTCCGGCCGTTCGGGATCCTGGCGATGGCGCTGGCGTGGTGGCTCCTCCTGGACTGGCTGGGACTCCCGACCCGCATCCGGCTCATCCTGGTCGTGGTCGTCCGCTTCCTCGCGGCGGCGGCGGGCGTCTGGGCGGCCTACCGGCTGGTGGACGTCATCTCCGAAATGCTCGCCCGGAAGGCGCGGGCCACGGAGGCGAAGTTCGACGACCTGCTCGTCCCGTTGTTCCGCAAGTCGATGAAGATCTTCGTCACGGTGGTCGGCGTCGTCTTCCTCGCGAGCGTGATGCACATCAACGTGACGAGCCTGCTGGCCGGGCTGGGCCTCGGTGGCCTCGCGTTCGCCCTCGCCGCCCAGGACACGGTGAAGAACCTGTTCGGCTCGCTGACGGTGATCTTCGACCGCCCGTTCGCCGTGGGCGACTGGGTCAGGATCGGCGGCGAGGAGGGGACGGTGGTGGAGGTCGGGTTCCGCAGCACGCGGGTGCGCACCTTCTACAACTCGCTGATCACGATCCCGAACGGCAACCTCATCAGCGCCACTGTCGACAACATGGGGGCGCGGCGGTACCGGCGGGTGAAGACGATGCTCTCCCTGACCTACAGCACGCCGCCGGAGAAGATCGACG
>JBDLIY010000456.1:0-3481 GCA_039714635.1 Planctomycetota bacterium | reverse complement strand
TGGGAGCACGCGTACTACATCGACTTCCGGAACGCGCGCCCGAAGTACGTAGAGACCTTCCTTTCGAACCTGATTAACTGGGATTTCGTCGCGGCGAACTTCGCCGGCTGACCGACTCCCCGGAGGACGGCACGGACCGGTGGGCCCGACGGCTCGCCGGTCCGTTTCGCTCATTTGCGCCTTCCGCTTTCCTTGACGTACGGTCCGCCAGCGCCAAAATCCGGGTTGGCTTGGGCTTTCGTAGACGCATTGGGACACCCCTCGTCGTCCACCTGACCCTCGTCATGATTTCGGCGTCCCCGATCGGGGCGGGCCGTTCCATCCCTCGCGGACGCCTCGTACCAGTAAGCACAGGAAGAACAAGACATGCCTCAGGGCGCAGTGAAGTGGTTCGACGACGCGAAGGGTTTCGGGTTCCTGCAGGAAGATGGTGGCGGCGACGTGTTCGTCCACCACTCCGAGATCAACATGCAGGGCTTCAAGACCCTCTCCGAGGGTGACCGGGTGGAGTTCGAGAAGACCTCCGGCCCGAAGGGTGACAAGGCCGTCAACGTCCGGAAGCTCTAGGACAGAAGACCGAGCCGAAGGGGGCCGTCGCGGATGACCGCGGCGGCCCCCTTTTCTATTTCGCGACTCGTCTGCGGTTCCCCGCCGCGTTTCGTGTTTCTCCCGTCGATGACATCGCCGGTCGCCGGCAGAGAGGGAATCATGCGAATCGCGAAGAACGACGTCCCCGTGAAGATCTCCATCCCGGGCGCCACCGCGCGCCAGCAGACGGACTTCGGCACCGCCGAAGGCTACGGCGCGATGGCCGGCGAGTACTTCTCGCTGGGCGCGGGCACGGACATCGCCCCGCTGCTCGAGGGCCTGGAGGGCGACCTCTGCCAATCGCCGCACTGGGGATACGTGATCGAAGGCGAAGTCGTGGTCACGTTCGGCGACGGCAGTGAGGAGACGGTGACGGGCGGCGACCTCTTCTACTGGAAGCCCGGCCACACGGTGCGGGTCGTCGCGGACGCGGAGCTCATCCTCTTCAGCCCCCAGCACGAGCACGTGGAGGTGGTGGAGCACCTGCGGAAGCAGCTGGCCGGCTGATCAGAAGACTACGTTGCCGTACTTGTGGCCCGGCTTCCGGCCGTAGTCGGATCCGGCCTCGGGGTCGTCGAGGGCCTCGTGCTCCTGCTCCATCTGGAAGATGGCCCCGTCCTGCATCTGGGCGATCTCGGAGACCTTCAGCCCGACCAACTGCTCCGCCAGCCAGTCGAGCACCGGCACCGTGAGCTCCACGTGGCGCTGCTCGTGCTTTTTCAGGTGCCCGATCATCGTCTCCCAGAGCGCTTTCGCCTCCGGATCGGTATCCGCGGCCGCCTCATCGGTCCAGTTCGGGAGGACCCGGATGAACGTCGCGCTCAGCGTGGCGGTGCACTTCTTGCCCTGCACCCAGACCTGCACGTCGATGGAGGCGCCGCCCTTTCCCCACTCCTTCCCCCACTTCTGTTTCTCCCCCCACTTCTTCAGCCACTTCTCGCTGAACTCCTGGCTCGGAATGGCCTTGAGGGAGGCGCGGACCTTCGCGATCGTCTTCCCCTTGACGTCCGGCGCCGGCGTGCTCACGAGCTTCTTGACGTCGTAGTCCTTGACGACGTGGGTGACGACATCTTCCTCGCCCCCACTCATGCCGATCGGGTCCGAGGTCCCGCGCTCCGGCGCCGGGCGCCCCGCGAAGGGCGCGTCCATCCCCAGGATGTCCTGCTCGCGCTTTCCGCCCATGAATTCCCCGGCCTGCTCAGCCAGTCCACTCAATCACTTGTACCACGATGTTGACTCCGGGTCTCATTGAGGATTATTCTCGGGTGGCGAACAACAGACAGGGGAAGGGCGAACCGGGGGGATCGCCCGAATTCACAGCGGCCTCACGGGGATCGTGCCGCTTCGAGTCGAGCCGAGGGGCCGCGGGGAGTCCGTATGCTCTTCGTCCAGGCGGACCGGCAGGTCCAATTCCATACGTCGCTCGGCGAGGACGTTCTCTATCTCGACAAACTCTTCGGCCGCGAGGAGGTCTCCCGCCTCTATCGGTTCGACGTCGGACTCTACAGCGAGGACCGCGAGATCGTGTTCGACGACATCGTCGGCCGGCCCGTCGGGGTCTCGGTCGCGCGACCGGGGGCCGGGCCGAGGTTCCTCCACGGCTTCGTCAACTCGTTCGAGCACGTCCTCGACCTGGAGGACTTCGCCTACTACCGGGCCACCGTCGTCCCGTGGCTGTGGTTCCTGACGCGGACGTCGAACTGCCGGATCTTCCAGGGGATGACGGCCCCGGACATCGTGCGCGACGTGATCCGCGCCCACGGCTTCACCGACTTCGAGTTCCACCTGACCGAGGAGTACCCGGCGCTGGAGTACTGCACGCAGTACCGGGAGACCGACTTCAACTTCGTCAGCCGGCTGCTCGAGGAGTTCGGACTCCATTACGTGTTCCGCCACGAGGCGGAGCGCCACGTCCTCCTCATCGCGGACTCGTTGAGCGCCCACTCGACCGTCAACGGCCTGGAGGAGATCCGCTTCGATCCGGACACCCGGCACAACCGGACGGACAACACGATCTGGGAATGGACGGTGGGCCGGCGGGTTCAGCCCTTCCGCTACGAGATCCGGGACTTCGACTGTTCCGCGCCGAACGCGCCCGTGGTCTCGACGGGGGCCGGTGAACCGCGGATGCACGAGCACTCCGGGTACGAGATCTACGACTACGCGGGCCTGCGGATGAAGCCCGACCACTCGAATCTGATCGCGACCCGCCGGATCGAGGAACTGGAGTCGAAGTACGAACGGACGCACGGGCGGATGGGGACGGCCGGGCTCGGGATCGGGAGCCTCTTCGACCTGACCGAGGCGCCCCGTGGTGACCAGAACCGCGAGTACTTCGTCACCGGCGGCGAGCACGAGATCCGCACGAACCGGTTCCGCTCGGGCGGGGAAGACGGAAGTGAAGAGGAGACCTACGAGTACCGCTTCTCCTGCCAGGCCGCGGACCATCCCTTCCGACCCGCGCGGATCACCCCCCGCCCGGTCATCCAGGGGCCGCAGACCGCGATCGTCACCGGGCCGGACGGCGAGGAGATCCACGTCGACGACCGCGCGCGGGTGAAGGTCCGCTTCCACTGGGATCGCTCGGACACGCCGAACCAGGACGCTTCGATCTGGATCCGCGTGGCGCAGATGTGGGCCGGCAACATCTGGGGCGCTCTCTTCATGCCCCGGATCGGCCACGAGGTCGTCGTCGAGTTCCTGGAGGGCGACCCGGACCGTCCGTTGATCACCGGGTCGGTCTACAACGAGTCGCAGCAGCCTCCCTTCCTCCGCAGCCTCGAGAAGAAACCCCAGAACAAGACTGTCTCCACGATCCTCACGAGCACGAGCAAGGGCGGTGAGGGATACAACGGCATCGCGTTCCAGGACAAGGAGGGCGAAGAGGGGCTCG
>JBDLIY010000455.1:0-3494 GCA_039714635.1 Planctomycetota bacterium | reverse complement strand
CTTCAGCCGCACTCATGCTGCCGATTACGGTTTTGTAGATGCGGGGCGCTGCGACCCGGGTGATGTGAACCTGCGTGATGCGCATGTCGAGATCACCTCGTCGATCGACGCGCTGATCACGCTGGTGGCGTCGTAGGCGATCTCGTACGCCAGGCCGGGGTGGTCCGAGCGGAAGGACTCGAAGAGAGTCTCGAGGCGGCCCTTCACGGCCGCGCCGACGTCCAGGGCGTTGGCGCCGGGCAGCTGGTAGATCGCCATCGCCGCGCAGGGCTGGCTGTTGTAGATGGCGGACAGGTCGTAGGCCTTCGAGCCCAGCTCGACCTCCGCCACGTCCTTCAGGTAGACCTTCCTCCCCTCCGGGTCCGAGTAGACGACGATCTGTTCGAACTGCTTCTTGTCCGTGAAGCGACCGGTCGTGTTCAGCACGTACTGGAAGGCCTGGTCCGGCGGGGCCGGGGGCTGCCCGATCATGCCGGCCGCCACCTGCACGTTCTGCTCGCGGACCGCGGCGAGGACCTGGTTCGTGGTGAGTCCGCGGCTCTTCATCTTCGACGGATCGAGCCAGATCCGCATCCCGTACTCGCCGGAGCCGAACGTCATCACGTCGCCGACCCCGTAGACGCGCTTGATCTCGTCCTCGATCTTGAGCTTCGCGAAGTTGTGGAGGAAGCCGGAGTCGTAGGCCCCGTCCGGGGAGAAGAAGGTGACGAAGAACATGATCTCCGGGGACTTCTTCTTCACCGTGACGCCCTGTCGCCGGACGTCCTCCGGCAGCTTCGCGCTCGCGGTGTTCACCCGGTTCTGGACCAGCACGTTCGCCATGTCGAGGTCGACGCCCACCTCGAAGCTGACGTCGAGGGACATCGAGCCGTCGGCGGCGGAAGCGCTCGTCATGTAGATCATGCCCTCGACGCCGTTCACCTCCTGCTCGATCGGCGTCGCGACGGTTTCCCCGATCGTCTCGGCGCTGGCCCCGGGGTAGAAGGCCTTCACCTGGATCGTCGGCGGCGTGATGTCCGGGTACCGGGCCACCGGCAGCGCGACCATCGCCACTCCGCCGAGGATCAGGATGAGGATCGAGACGACGGACGCGGCGATCGGGTGGTGGATGAAGAACTTGCTCATGGTTCCTCACTCCCCCCCGTCGGGCTTCGGCCCGGCCGCCGGGGCCGTCTCCGGGTCGACCACGATCCCGGGACGGGCTCGCTGCAGGCCGTTCACGACGACGCGGGAATCGACGTCGAGCCCTTCGCGGATCACCCGCTGCGCGCCGTAGCGCCCGCCCACCTCCACGTTCTTCCGTTCCACGGTGTTCTCGTCATCCACCGTCATCAGGAAGTACCCGGCCAGGTCGCGCTGCAGCGCGAGCTCCGGGACGAGGATCGCGCCCTTCGTCACGTAGGGCGCACGGATCCGGACGAAGAGGCCGGGGAAGATCTTGAAGTCGGGGTTCGGCACCGTCACGCGCAGGCGCATGACGCCGGTCCGCGGGTCGACGGTGTTGTCGCTGTAGTCGAGGACCCCGGCGTGCTCGTAGGTGCTCCCGTCGGCGAGGACGACGACCATCCGGAGGCGCTCGTCGGGCGGAACGTCCGAGAGGCTCTCGATCTCCCGGTCCGGGTCGCGCCGCCGGATGAGCATCAGGAGATCCCGCTCGCTCACGTTGAAGAAGGCGTGGAGGGGATCCTGCATGACGACGGTGGTCAGCAGCGTCGGCTCGCCCTGCCCCACGAGGTTGCCCTCGGTGACGAGGGTGCGGCCGATGCGCCCGTCGATCGGGCTCCGGATGATCGTCCAGGCCAGCTGGAGTTCGGCATCCTTCACGCGGGAGACGAACGTCTCGATCTCCGCCTCCGCCACGTCGAGCTTCGCCTTGGCCTGGATCGCCTCCAGCTTGCTCACGGCGCCCTTCTTCGCCGCCTCGTCGAGTCGCTTCCAGGTTGCCTCGGCCAGGCCTCGCTTGGCCTTCGCCGCCTGGAGCATGGCCTTGGCGCCCTCGACGGTCGCCTCGTACTCGCGGGGGTCGATCCGGTAGAGCACCTGGCCCGCCTTCACGTCCGAGCCGTCGACGTACTCCGGCTCCAGCAGGAAGCCGGGGACGCGGGCCCTGATCTCCACGGACTCCGTCGCCTCGGTCCGGCCGTTGAAGTCCATGTACTGGGTGATGTCCTTCACCTCCGGCGAGGCGACCGTCACCTTCGGCGGCGGCGGCGCCTGGTACCCGGCGGGCTTCCCGCAACCGGCCGCCACCGCGACCGCGACCGCCAGAATCAGGATCGCGCCCCGGAACCGGGAGCGGCGGGGGGCAGAGTTCGAGCCGACCATGGGCTTTCCCTTCCTTTGCGTCCGTCCGGTCAGGACGACGCCTCTTCGCTCTTCTCTTCTTCTTCCGGGACCGACGCCCGGGGGTCCCAGCCGCCACCGAGGGCCTTGTACAGCTGCACCAGGCTCTGCGCGACGATGCCTTCGCTCGCGGCCAGCGAGTCCTGCTGCCGGGCGAGCTCACGCTCCATGTCGAGCACGTTCTGGAAGTCGGAGATGCCCGTCGTATAGAGGGTCCGGGAGAGTTCCACCGAGCGTTCCGCGGCCCGGACCGCGCGCGTCAGGGCGGCCAGCCGCTCCTTCTCCCGGAGGTAGGCCGTCAGGGCGTTCTCCACCTCTTCGAGGGCGACCAGCACGGTCTGCTCGTAGAAGAGCAGCGCCTGCTTCGTGCGCTCGTCCTCGACGTCGATGACCGCGCGGACGCGGCCGCCGTCGAAGAGGTTCCAGCGGATGCCGGGAATGATCGACCACGCGGTGTTGTCCGTGCTGAAGAAGCCGGCCGTGGTGCCGACGGTCTGCTGCGTGAGGAAGCCGTCGATCCGGAACGTGGGATACAGGTCCGCCGTCGCCACGCCGATGCGGGCCGTCTGGGCCGCGAGCTTTCGCTCGGCGGACCGGACGTCCGGGCGCTGCCGCAGCAGGTTCGCCGGAATGCCGACGAAGACCTGCTCCGGCGGCGCGGGGATCCCCGCCGCGTCTTCGAACTCCTCCCGGAGCGGTCCCGGGTTCTCGCCCAGGAGCACGGAGATCCGATTGATCGTCGCCGAGAGGTAGCCCCGGAGCGCGGGGATCGAGGCCTCGGTGCTCGCGAGGTTCAACTCCGCCTGGCGGACGTCCAGCTCCGGGGAAATCTCCGCCTCGAACCGGTCGTTCGTCAGCTTGAGGGAGCCCTTCTGGATCTCCACGTTCGCTTCCGCGTACCGGATCCGTTCCTGGAGCGCCCTCGCCTCGAGGTAGGAGAGGGCGACCTCCGCGTACAGGATCACCTGGAGGTCCCGCCAGTCCTCGATCGACGCCTCGATCGCGGCGTCGGCGCTCTCCACCGCACGGGAGACGCGCCCCCAGACGTCGAGTTCCCAGCTCGCGTCGAAGCCGGCCGAGAAACTCGTATCCGTCCGGTGGACACCGGCCGGGAGGACCGGCTGGACGCTCTCGCTCGTCCGGCCGTAGCT
>JBDLIY010000454.1:0-3504 GCA_039714635.1 Planctomycetota bacterium | reverse complement strand
TTGACCTTCGCGCTGATCTCTCCGGCGTTCTCGCCGGTGATCTGGTTCTCGAGGGCCGCGGGGATGAGGATGTCCACGTCCTGCGTGATCCAGGCGTCACCCGGCAGAACCTCGACGCCGAGTTCCTTCGCCTTGGCCTTGTCGATCCCGCCGAAGCGGTCGGTGATCGCCATCAGGGCCTTCAGGTCGAGGCCGTCCGCCTTCTTGAAAGCGTAGGAGCACTGGTCGTCCTGGTCCCAGCTGGAGACGCAGATGACCTTGCCGCCGAGCTGCTCGAAGAGCTCCATCGCGTACTGGGCGACGTTGCCGAAGCCCTGGATGGACGCGGTCGTGTCCTTCGCGTTGATCTTCAGGTCCTTCAGGGCTTCACGGACGGTGAAGATCACGCCGTAGCCGGTGGCCTCGGTGCGGCCGAGGGAGCCGCCCATGCCGACGGGCTTGCCGGTGATGACGCCGGGCGCGCGGTGGCCCTGAATGGCCTCGTACTCGTCCATCATCCACAGCATGTGCTGGGGGCTCGTCATGACGTCCGGCGCGGGCACGTCGCGGGTCGGGCCGACGTCCTTCGCCATCTGGCGCATCCAGCCGCGACAGATCTGCTCCTCTTCGCGGGCGGAGAGGTTGTGCGGGTCGCAGATGACTCCGCCCTTGCCGCCGCCGAGGGGGATGTCGACGGTCGCGCACTTCCAGGACATCCACATCGAGAGGGCGCGGACGGTGTCGATCGTCTCCTGGGGGTGGAACCGGATCCCGCCCTTGGCGGGACCGCGCGCGTCGTTGTGCTGCACGCGGAAGCCCTGGAAGACCTTCACCGAGCCGTCGTCCATGCGGACGGGGATCAGGAAGTGGTACTCACGGAGGGGGTTTCTCAGGATCTGCCTCGTCCCCTCGTCGAGGTTGAGTTCCTCGGCGATCGCGTCGAACTGGGACTGGGCCATCTCGAACGGATTGAAGGCGGAATCAGCCATCGTGGGACCTCACCGGCCCAAAGCCGGTCAATGGGTTGTGCGGGATGGATCTCAGTGTGCGGAATCCGGGGAGGAAACTCCTCTCCGACCCGAATTGTCCTCCGGCCGTCAGGGGGCACCAAGGAATGACAGACGGCTGGTGGACGTACTTTTCGGGCGCCCTTCAGCACCGTACGCAGGGGCCGCTCCGGCTCACACCGGCCTGAGATATCCGAGGGCGCGGCCGGATTCCCCGTCCATGACCACGCGAAGGAGCCAGCCCTCGCGCTCCGTCGGCACGTGGACGACGCGGACGACATCCTCGAGTTCCGCGAACTCCGGGGCCAGCCGCGCGAGCCCGCCCGGCGTGCCGCGGAAGAACTCCTCGTCGAACAGCTCCTCGTCGTCGTTCGGGTACAGGGACAGGTACTCGATCTCGGACTCGATCAGGTCCTGGAAGAAGTGGCTGCCGAAGCTGGCTTCCGGGACGTACCCGCCGAGCGGCCGGGCGACCTCGATCAGCATCCGGGTGTTGTCGAAGTCCGCGAAGCCCGTCTGCACGCCGAGCCCGGGATCCTTGCTCCCCCACCGGCCGGGCCCCATGAGGATGAAGCGGTGGTCGGCCAGGCGACGGTTCAGGGCGCCGACGGCCCGCGCCACCCGACGCTTGGCCTCGATGTCGGCCAGCCGATCGTAGGCGGCGGCGTCCACGCAGACGACATACTCGATGCGGTCCACCTTCGCGCTCGAGACGTCCCGGGACGCCGTGAACAGCTTCCGTTCCGGCCGGATCCCGTCCGGGATCTCCACGGGCTCGTTCCGGGCCCGGACGACCTGGGGCCGGCACTGCAGGAGATGGAAGCGGCGCCCGTCGCAGGCGTACTCGATGTCGACGGGGTGGCCGTACGCCTTCTCGAGGGTGGTGAGGATCCAGCGCATCTCCGCGGGGCGCGTGGTGTCTCCCGTCCACCGGTCGAACGTCACCACGAGATCCTGGGGTTCCATCGAGAGGAAGGCCCCGGCCGGGCGCCGGAGGACGCCGTGCTCGAGGGCGGAAACGACCTCGTCCAGGCCGTCCATCCACTCGTCCGAGATCAGGTCCCCGACCTCCACGGTCTCGAAGCGGTTCTTCTCGAGGTTCACCACGTCGACGAGGTGCTGGGAGTTGCGGACGATGTCCATGTCGTTCGTCTCGGCTCTCAGCGTCGGCGCCCCGAGCGGCACCATCCGCGGGAACTCCGAGGCGACGCGGTCGACCGCCCTCGTTCCGAGCCCGAGGACGAGGCGCGCCAGGCCGTCCTCCGGCTTCACGCGCGGGTTGCGCCGGTACTCGTTGCGGGAGAAGGCGACGCCCGCCCAGGTCGGCAGGAAGTATTTCCCGTAGTGCCGGCCGACGACCTTCTGGATGAGGATCGCCATGTTCTCGCTGTAGTCGAGGAGGTTGAGCCGGCCCCGGTAGCGGATGGCGTCGGGGCTGAGCGTGCTCGCGTAGACCTCGACGATCGCCCCGATCAGCGCGTCGAGGCGCTCGTCCACGGTCCCCTGGTTCGCGACGAAGATCGAGCGGTACTTGCCCGCGAACGCGGCGCCGAACCGGTCCTCCAGGAGGCTCGACGACCTCACGATCAGCGGCACCTCCCGCGCCTCCCGGACGACGGCTTCGAGCTGGAGCCGGATGTCCGGAGGGAAGTCCCCGTTCTTGAAGACCTTGAGGATCATCGGGTATTCCTCAGCGATCTGAGCGGGGTCCTTGTACTTGTGGCTGTGCAACTCCTCGAGGCCCTCGTGCTCGAGGAAGCGCTCGATGACGTCCGATCGCAGGTACCACGACTCCGGCGTGTGAACCTCGAACTTCGGAGCGTCCGGGTCCTCCTCGGCCGCGCGGCGCAGGACGCACTTCGCGAGCATCAGTCCCGCCGCCTTGCCGCCGATCCGGCCCATGCCATGCTCGTCGCCCAGGATCCGCTCGAGCAGCTCGTCGAAGTCGCGGATCGTCAGGAAGTTCCGGGCCACGCCGATGAACTCGAGCTGGTCGGAGATGAAGTGGCGGATGAGGGCGACGCGCACCGCCATGGCCTCGGACTCGGGCAGGCGCTTCCGGCCCACGGGGAGCCGCGCGAACCGGCGGACCTTCTCGGCGAGCAGGCGGAACGACACTGTCGAGAGGTTCGCGATCTCCTCGATGGTCCGCGCCTCCTCCCGCTTGCGCTGGAGGTTGACGATGTCGGCGATCTTGCCGGGGGTCAGGTGGCGGGCCGCGAGATCGAACGTGATCTCGGTGACCGCGCGCCTCTCGGACACCCCGAGGCGCGCCGAGGCGGCGACGTTGTCGTCGGGCTCCTCTTCGGCGGGCGCTCCGCCGGCCTGGATGCGCGCGCGGTCGTGGACCTCGTCCACGGTGGCGATGCGGCGCTTGTGGAGAACGATGAGGATCGCCCGCTCGATCCGGTCCGCCAGGGCCGGGAACCTCTCCACGGCCGCCCGGATCTTCCGCAGAGTCTCGTCGGGATCATGCACGGATGGATGGTACTCATAGACACGAGACTCCACAAGCGAC
>JBDLIY010000453.1:0-3508 GCA_039714635.1 Planctomycetota bacterium | reverse complement strand
TTCAGCTTGATGCTGAAGAGCGAGGTCCCGGGGGAGTCCTTCACCTTGACTGTGCCGCGGGCGTCGTCGTCCGGGCCGTCGGCGGGCCGGGTGAGGTAACCCTGCGACGCACCGGCGGCGGTCGCGATGCCGGCCGTGAGGAAGAGGAGGGTGAGAATCGTGAACGTTTTTTTGAAGTGCATCCGTATTTTCCTGTCTACCTGTCTGAACGGATGCCCTACCCGCATCCGATGATAGTGAATCCAGCACAGAGCATGCCACATCTGTTCCGGAAGCGCTCGGATTCGGGAATCGAAACGACGCCACGTCACACGGCCGGGCCGGTGACATGGCGTCGCTCTGTCGACGGTTTCTCTAGCGTCGGAAACGGATCACGGCGGACTTCGCCAGCTGGCTCGTCGCCGTCACCGCCGTCACCCTCACGTATCCGAAGGGTAGATCCCGCACGGCCCGGCGGATGTTCTCCGCGTCGAGTCGAGAGAGAGTCAGGGTTCCGTGGGTCTCGGAGACCGTGTACGTCCGGACTCCGGCGTCGAACCGCTCGTTCATCGAGAACTCGAAGACGAACAGCCGGTACCCCACGGCGGTCACCTCGAACACCGAGCCGGTTTTCGCGAGCCAGGAGGCCTCGAGCTGGATCTGCGCCGGGAGACTCAGGGCGGAACTCACGGCGATCCCGAACTCGGTCACCACGATGAGCGGACGGCTCTCGGCGGGAGCGTCGGCGGCGATCGCGAGGTCGAACGTGACCGTGCTGCCCGTGACGTCCACCGAAATGTTGCTGACCGTCGCCCCCGGTCCGCCGACCGAGACGCCGGCGCCGAGGAAGCCGCTGCCGGTCACCGTGAAGGTGGCGGACGTGCCGGGCTCCGCGACGGTGGGGGTGACGCCGGTGATCGTCGGCACCTGCCCGGGGATGTTGACGCGGAAGGCCGCGTTGATCGTCGCGCTCCCCACGGCCGTCGTGACCGTCACGTCCCGGGCGCCGATGCTGGCCTCCGGATCGATCTCGAGGATGGCGCGTACCGTCGAGTCGTCGAGAGCCTCCGCGTTCGACTCGATGATCTTCGGGCCGGCGAGGCTGACGCCGGTGCCTTCCACCACGGAGCCGAGGTTCACGCCCTCGAGGATCACCGCGATCATGGCGCCGCGATTGCCGAAGGGTGGCCGGACGGCCCCGATGTAGGGCTCGCCGGCGCCGATCACGCGGAACGTCGCGCTGACGGTGTCCGCTCCGACGGTGATGTCGATCGAATGGTCCGTCCCCGTCGCGGCACCGCCGGCCACGGCGACGTCGAGGGTGATGGACTCATCATCCACCACGACGACGCTCGAGAGCGTGATGTCCCCGGAGGTCGTCGCCACGGTTGCGCCGGTCAGGTTCAGGCCGTGCAGCGTCACGCCGACGGTCTCGCCGGGCTCTCCGGCACCGGGCCGGATCCCCGTGAGGGAGGGGACCCCGGGCGCGACGACGAAGAAGTCGGCCGTGTCCTGGCCGCTCTCTGTCGTGACGATCAGGATCCGGGGTTCGCTCTCCGGCGCCAGGGCGCCGTCGATCGTCAGCGTCGCCGTGAGCGTCGAGTCGTCGGGCGTGGCCACGTCGGAGATCGCCACGCCTCCCGCCGTACCGGACGTGATCACGAGCGCGGCCCCCGTGAGGTTACTGCCGGTGATCGTGAGGGGGACGACGGCGCCGACCTCACCGGCCCCGGGCGAGACCGCGGTGATGACAGGCTCGGGGCGGCGGACGTAGATCTGCAGGACCGCGCCGCCGGTCTCGGAGTCGATGATGATCGCGTGCGTGCCGAGGTCCGCGTCCGCGGCCACGTCGAGGGAGACGTGCAGCGCGGAGCCGTCGGGTTCCGCCGTCGCGGAGGTCACCGTGACACCGTTCCCCGAGATCGTGAGGTCGTTCTCGTCGAGGGCGGAGAGGTTCTCCCCGGCGATGGACACGTCGAAGGAGAAGCCCTGCGTGGCGATCGGCGTGGGCGAAACGCCGGTCACGATCGGACCGCCCGCGGGGTTCACCACGAAGCTCATCGACACGGTGCCGTAAGAGGTGGAGAGGGAGAGGATCCGCTCACCCGGGACGGCGGCCGCGTCGATGACGAGTTGCAGGTTCACCTCGGTGTCGGTCGTCGTCTGCACCGTCACGGCGACGCCGGGCTCGCCGAGGATGCTCGCGGTCGCGCCGCTCAGACCCGTGCCGGTGACGACGGCCGGGACCGTGGTGCCCGGAGTTCCTGACGCGGGGAAGACTCCCTGGGCCGAAGGCGCGCCGAGCGCCCAGGCGGGTGATACGGCGACGGCGGCGAACGCCGCGAGGACGAGGACCGTCGCGAGGAGCGCGGTTCGGGATCTCATGTCGGTCACTCGGACTGCGGGAGCTCGATCGTGCCGGTGAGCACGTCGTGGGAGTGGAGTCCGTCCTTCGAGAACGCCACGAGGACGATCCGGTCGAGACCGAGCTGGCTCAGGTCGCCCTTGAACTTGGCCTTCAACACCGCGACGCCCTTGGTCGTCGGGTAGACGGCGCCGAGGGAAACCTCGATCGCGGCGTCCGTGCTGCTCGCGAGGTAGGCCCGGTACATCGTGGCCGTGAAGATTTCGTCGCCGGTGTCGATGGGCGCGGGTACCGGCTCCAGCGTGGCCTTCAGCTTGAGAGCGCCCTTCTCGAGCTTGATCACCGCGGTGCCCTGCGTGGCGTCGAGACCGTCCACGAGAGCGACCTTGAGGCCGCCCGCGTTGGCGCCGCTCGCGATACACAGGAGCCCGAGGATCGTCAGGGCAAGGAATCTGCGGATCATGATGTTGAACCTCCCTATCGCACGAGGAGCGGAAAAGAGCTCCCGTACATTCTCATCGGACGGTACGGGCTCGGGCTGTTGCGGAATCGACCGGATTCGCCTCAATCGATGAGTTGGTCTGGTTGGGGGCGGTCCGGTGAGGTGCACCGCGACGGCGAGAATCGTGAGGACGAGGGCCGCCGCAGGGCCCGGAAGCGGGGTGGAAGTCGTCATGATCCGGAGTCTGACATCCGCAATCCCGCCCGATGCGTCACTCAACCCGCTGAACTCCTTCAAGCGTTTTCTTGTGCCGCCGCCCGGACTGCGGCATTCTCAGGGGGAACCCCTTGGAAGGAGAACGATCAATGAAGAACTGGGCAGTTGCGATTCTGGCCATCGTCGTGTTCGTCGGCTGCGCGTCCGCGCCGAAGAGCGACGAGTACGCGGCCGACATGAAGGGCTCGGTCGACGCGACCCTCGCGAAGTTCACGGACAACGACGAAGAGCTCCAGAAGAAGCTCGACTCGGCCGCCGGCTACGCGGTGTACCCGCTCATCGTCAAGGGCGGCGCTGGCCTCCTCGGCTACGGCTACGGTGAAGGCGCGGTCATGAAGGGCGGCGATGTCGCGGCCTACACGACCGTCAACGACTTCAACATCGCCTTCCAGTGGGGCGGCCACGGTTTCTCGCTGCTGATCGTCTTCGACGAGAAGGACGACTAC
>JBDLIY010000452.1:0-3518 GCA_039714635.1 Planctomycetota bacterium | reverse complement strand
AGGTTCTCGATCGAGCAGACGATGACGACGTTGTCCTTCCTGTCGCGCATCACCTCGAGCTCGAACTCCTTCCACCCGATGATCGACTCCTCGACGAGCACCTCGTCGATCATGGAGAGGTCGATCCCGTGCTTGACGATCTCGAAGTACTCCTCCTCGTTGTAGGCGATGCCGCCGCCGCTCCCGCCGAGGGTGAACGCCGGGCGGATCACGCAGGGGAGACCGATCTTCTCGAGAACCTCCTCCGCGTCCCGGCGGCTGCGCGCGATCTCGGAGCGCGGGAGGTCGAGGCCGATCTTCTCCATCGCCTGCTTGAAGAGATCGCGGTCCTCCGCCTTCCGGATCGTCTCGATCGACGCGCCGAGGAGTTCGACGCCGTACTTGTCGAGGACTCCCTGCTCGGCGAGGGCCACCGCGGTGTTCAGCCCCGTCTGCCCGCCGAGGGTGGGCAGGAGCGCGTCCGGGCGCTCGCGCTCGATCACCTTCGCCACGGCCTCCGGCGTGACCGGCTCCACGTAGGTCCGGTCCGCCATCTCCGGGTCGGTCATGATCGTGGCGGGGTTGGAGTTGACGAGGACGACCTCGTAGCCCTCCTCCTTCAGCGCCTTCACGGCCTGGGAGCCGGAGTAGTCGAATTCGCAGGCCTGGCCGATCACGATCGGGCCGGCGCCGATGAGCAGGATCTTCTTCAGGTCGTCGCGACGGGGCATGCGCGAGAGATTAACCCGAACCCGCGAAGCGGACGACACTCAGGTCGACCGGGCTCCCTTGCCGACAAGGAACCGGGCGTGTTTGCCCGGGAGACGCGATTCATGACGGTCGAGGAGGCAGAGGGCAGATCCTGGCAGGGCGAGAGCGCCCTCCGCATGACGCAGTACTCCGTCGAGCATGCCGCCGACGCCGCCTACTGGATGACCGCCGACGGTCGAATCCGCTACGCGAACGAGACGGCCTGCCGCTCGCTCGGCTATTCGAAGGAAGAGCTCCTGCGGATGTCGGTCGACGAGGTCGATCCGGGGATGCCGAAGGAGAAGTGGGCGGCGCACTGGCGGCGCGTGGCGGCCCGCGGCCGGGTCACCATCGAGACCGTCCACCGCCGGCGGGACGGGACCGAGTTCCCCGTGGAGATCCGCATCAGCCACCAGCGGTTCGAGGGTGGCGACTACCAGTTCGCCCTCGCCCGCGACATCACCTCCCGCCAGCAGACGGAACGGGAGATGGACTACCAGGACGCCTTCCGGCACCTGATCACCCGGATCTCCGCGCGCTTCATCAACATCTCCCCGGACGAGATCGACAGCGAGCTCGAACTGGCGCTCGCGGAGGTGGGCGAATTCACCCGGGTCGACCGCAGCTACATCTTCCGCCTCACGCCGGACGGCGAGGGCATGGCGGTCGTGGCGGAGTGGTGCCGGGAGGGCGTCGCGCGGGAAACCCGTCGGCTGGAGGGGTTCCGGCTCGAGCGGGCGGCCTGGTGGCTCGACCGCATGCGCCGGAACGAGGTCTTCCACCTGACGAACCTCGACGGCATTCCGGCGGAGGAGACCTGCCTGCGTCGGGCGCTCGAGTCCCTCGGCCATCGCTCGCTGGTCGAGGTGCCCATCCTCCAGCGCGGCACGATGGTGGGCTACCTGGGGCTGGCCACCGTCGAGAGCGAGACGGAGTGGTCGGGCAGCACGATCTCGGTCCTGCGGATCCTCGCCGACATCGCGGCGAACGCGTTCGCGAGGCGGCAGGCGGAGGAGGAGCGGCTCCGCCTGGCGACCGCGGCCCAGCAGACCGCGGAGAGCGTCCTCATCACGGACGACGAGGGCCGGATCCAGTATGTCAACCCCGCCTTCGAGCGCGCCACGGGGCAACTCCGGAAGGAGGTCGTCGGCCAGACGCTTCGCGACCTGTACGGAGAGGTGGAGGGAGGCGCCCTCTACCACAGCCTCTGGGCCCGGCTCACCGAGAACCACACCTGGGCCGGCCGGGTCTCCCGGCTGCGGGCGGACGGTTCCGCCCTGGAGGAGGACGTCAGCATCACCGCGATCCACGACGTGCACGGGCAGATGCTCGGCTACGTGGTCGTCGGCCGCGACGTGACGGAGCAGATGCGCATGGAGGCCCTGCTGCGCCAGTCGCAGAAGATGGAGGCGATCGGACAGCTCGCGGGCGGGGTCGCGCACGACTTCAACAACCTCCTCCAGGCGATCAAGGGCTACACGGCGCTCTCCCGGAGCGTCCTCGATCCCGGCGACCAGGTGCACTCCTACCTCGCCGAGGTGGAGCGCGCGTCGGACCGGGCCGGGGACCTCGTCCGCCAGCTCCTCACGTTCAGCCGCCACGAGGCGATGAAGTCGGAGTACCTGAGCGTGGCCGACGTGGTCGCGGGCGTGATGAAGATGCTGCGCCGCCTGATCGGCGAGCACCTGGACCTCGAGATCCGGTCGGGGAGCGATTCCGATCTCGTCTTCGGCGACCGGGGACAGATCGAGCAGATCATCATGAACCTGTGTGTGAACGCCCGGGACGCGATGCCGGACCACGGGCGGATCACGATCGAGACCGGCGTCGTCTCCCTCGACGCCTCCCACCTCGAGGAGCACAGCTGGGCGAAGCCGGGGCGGTTCTCCTGCCTGACCGTTTCCGATACGGGGTGCGGGATGAGCGAGGAGGTCCGCGAGCGGATCTTCGAGCCCTTCTACACGACGAAGGGAGTGGGAGAAGGCACCGGACTGGGCCTCGCCACCGTCTACGCGATCGTGGAGCGACACGAGGGCCTTCTCCGCGTCGAGAGCAAGCCCGGACAGGGGACGACTTTCCGCATCTTCCTTCCCGTCCGGGAGCCCGCCCCGAGCGAGGCCGAAGATGAGGATCTCGACGAGATCGCGGGAGGCGGCACGGAGACGATCCTCATCGCCGAGGACGACCGGCAGGTCCGGAAGCTGGCCGCGCAGGTGCTCTCCGGAGCGGGCTACCGGGTGATCGAGGCGAGCGACGGCGACGAGGCGATCCGGCTGTTCCACCGTCACGAGCGGTCGATCGATCTCGCGCTCCTCGACGTGGTGATGCCGGGCTGCAGCGGGCGGGAAGTCCACGACCAGATCGTCAGGCTCCGACCGCAGACCTCGGTGCTGTTCAGCTCCGGCTACAGCTTCAACGCGCTCTCTTCGGGGCAGGTGCCGGAAGATGGATTCGACGTCATCACCAAGCCCTACAAGCCGGGCGCGCTCCTCCGCCGCGTGCGCGAAGTGCTGGAGAGCGACGACCGCCTGATCGGGTGATCGGGCCAGGTCAGGGCCGGCGGGCCGTCACGGCGAATCCGCCCACCTTCTTGCCCCCTTCGGTCCGCAGGACACACCGCTGGAGATCCCGCAACTCGAACCCCGCGCTCCCGACCGACTCCCGGACGTACCCTTCCGAATGGCGGTACCGACCGTGGCCCTGGAGTTCGAAGCCCGGCCCGTCGTCCGCCCCCACCTCCAGGGTGAAGATGACGATCCCCCCCGGCCGCGTCGCCGAGGCCATCCCGG
>JBDLIY010000451.1:0-3521 GCA_039714635.1 Planctomycetota bacterium | reverse complement strand
GACGAGGAACACGGCGAGCAGGATGCGGTCACGCGAAGCGGCCATGTGCGAATTCTAGATTGCCGGCCGCCAGGCCGGCCCACAAAACCGAAGACGCAAGGCCCCCGCCGGCACGTGGGAGCTCGAAGGGAACTACGCCGGATCCGCTGCGCGGATCCGGCTACTTGGCCTTCGCCATCTCTTTCTCGCTCACGACGCCCTTCTTCAGGAGCACCGTCCGCAGGGTCTTCAGGCGGTGGACGTCCTTCACGAGGGTCGAGAGGGAGAAGTCGTTCTCGTTGGTCAGGATCGGGCGGTACCGCTCCTCGTCGTAGTCGTCGACCCCGACCGCGTCGTCCTCATCGTCGTCGGCGTCCGACTTCGGGGCCGAGCCGGAGTCCACGGTGATCTTGCTGCCGTCCGCGCCGGGGCCCTCGACCTCCGCGCGGGTGACGACCGCCTTCTCGAGCAGGACGAGGTAGACGCGGTTCAGGCGGCGGACCTCCTGGCTGAGCTTCTTCAGGAGGTAGGTGTCGCCGGCCATTCCGGCCATGCCGGCCTCGCCCTCCTCTTTCTGCTTCGCCACGACCCAGGCGCCCGGAGGCGGCTTGCGTTCGGGGAGGTCCCAGCCCTCCGGCTCTTCGCCGGGGACGGGATCGTCGATGTCGCGGTCTTCGTGCGGCTCGGCCGTGAAGGCGTTCGTGGAGGCCATGCCTCCGCCCTCGGCGCCTCCGCCGAACGGATCGGCGAGCGGGTCGGTGGTCGGGGCGGGCGCGGCCGACGGGGGCGACGCCGGAGCCACCGACGGGGGCGACGCCGGAGCCACCGACGGGGGCGCAGTCGAAGCCACCGACGCGGTCGGCGCCGCCGGCGGTGCCTCCGGACGCGTGGTGTCGCCGAGTGCGGGCAGGGCCCCGGCGGCATCACCGGCCGGTTCGTCGAGCTTGCGGTTCAGCAGGTTGGAGACCTGGTTGTAGGTCGCGTCGAAGCTGTCGAGGATCTCCTCGCGGGACCGGGCGCTCTCGTCGACGACCGCCGCGGCGGCGCCGGGGGTGCCGGCCAGCGGCGGAAGGTCCGGGGTGTTTCCGCCGCCCTTCCGGATCTTCTGGAGCGCGGCGCGCAGGTCGAACTTCTGGTCCGCGGGCTCCGCCGCCGGAGTCTGCGGGGGCGGGGCCGCGGATGGCGGGCCGGAGTCGGCCGGTGGGTCCGCCTCGGGGGCCTGGGCGTCGGCGATGAAGCTCTGCAGGTCATGCTTGAGCTCCTCCTCGGCCTTACCCTTCGGGCCTTCCTCCGCGATCTTCTCGAGCATCTTCTCCGCGGTTCGCGTCGAATCGGCCAGGAAGTCCTGCATTTCGTCGGTCACCCGCTCCTCCAACTCCGCGATCTCCCCGGATTCGTTGAGCAGATCCTCGATCAGTTCGCGCTTCCGGGAGGCGCCCTCCTGGAATTCGTTTTCCATGAGTTCGACTTCCCGGCGCTTCTTGTAGTTCTCGAATGGGTCTTGCTGCGTCACGACGTCCCGCCTTGGCTGAATCGGCCGGCCGAAAACCGTGGACCGACTGGTTCTTCATCGAACTTACGGGCCCGGATCCTGAGCCCGAATTCCATGGCGGCCGTGCTAATCTCGGCGAAATGGCGGGTTCGGACACCTCGATCGGCGGCTATCGGCTGGGCCAGAAGGTCCGGACGGGGCCTCACCTGGCCGTATTTGCCGGTGAAGACAACCTGGGGCGGGAGATCGAGATCGCCTGCTACCGGGCGAAATCGCTCCGCGACCGGACCGGGGTGGACGCCTTCCTCGCGGAGGCCCGGAAGTCCGCCACCCTCCACCACGAGAACCTCTGCCCGATGATCAACGCGGGGGAAGAGGGCGAGGTCTGGTTCTCGATCTCGGTCGCTCCGGACGCGCCCGGCATCCGGGATCTCCTGGAGCGGGGCGGCCCCCTGGCCCCGGAACGCGTGGCGGTGGTCGCGGAGAAGATCCTCGCCGCCCTTTCCCACATGCAGGACGCCGACCTCCGGCACGGGGACGTGCGTCCGGAGACGGTCTTTCTGTCCGGGCCGCGCGTGCTCCTCGCGCCGCGCCGACTGATCCCCCTCGGCCTCGCGGAGCGCGACCTCGACTACGTCTCTCCCGAGGAAATCCGGGCCGACGGGACCGATCTTCGCGCGGACCTCTTCGCCTTCGGCGTCGTCCTCTTCGAGGCGCTGACGGGCCGGCGGCCGTTCTCCGGGGAGGACGCGCAGGAGCGGCTGAAGTCCATCGCCGCGGGCCCGCCGGAACTTCCCCCCGGCCTCCCGGCGGGCCTGGCGCGGCTGGTCCCTGCTCTCCTCGCCGCCCGGCAAGACGATCGACCGTCCCGTCCCCAGGCGGCGGCGGACCTCCTGACGAGCGCCGACCCGACCGCGATCGACGTGCCGGCGCAGGCGGTCGCCGCCCGGCCCGCCGCCGAGCCACCGCGCCCCCCTGCCCGCCGCTCGGCCGGGGCTTTCCGGTACACGCGCGCCGGCGAGGATGCGCTCCACGAGCTCTGGAGCCCCGAGACCTTCGTCGCGCCGGGCGCGAACGGACCGCGGTTCGCCGCCCGGAAGATGGCGGACGCCGTCGCCCGGATCGAGCGCGGGGAGACGACCGACGAGATCCAGGCGATGGCCGGGGCCGATCCCCATCCGCGGGTGAACGGCTCCCTCATCGACCGGCACGAACTCGCGAAGGACGACGTCGTGAAGATCGGCGCCTTCGAGTTGACGTACGGCGCCGCCCGGGCGGATCCGAAGCGCCCGGCGATGTCCACGACGCGCCGGGAGCGCGGGATGCGCGCGGCGATCCTCGTCGCCTTCCTCCTCTCCCTCGCCGTGGTCGGCTGGGGGTACGTCCGCATTTCCGAAGCGCTGAACGCCGGCGGGGAGACGATCGCCGAGGTGGCGCGCGTGGAGAAGGAACTCGCCGCGGCCCGGAGCCGGACGGAGCAGGGCGGAACCGGGGACAGTGGCCTCTCGGTGCAGGCGAAGATCGACTTCGAGAAGGCGAAGGCCTTTGCCGGAGACTGCCCGGAGGACTTCGACGGGATCCGGAGCCGCTTCGAGGCCATCCGCGACACGTACGGTCCGACCGCCTACGGCTACCTCGCCCAGAAGGAGATGGACGAGAACGAGGCCCGGCGGCGCGCGGCGCGGGACCGGGAGTTCGACACGCTCGCGAAGGAGGCCGCCGCGTGCATCGATGCCGGGCGCCTGTACGACGCCTGTGAGATGCTGGAAAACTACGAGCGGACGCACCCGGGCACGCTCTACGCCGGCCGCGCCGAGCGCGAGGCGCTGAACCTCCTGGAGACGATCGCGGCCCGGTTCGACGAGGACATGGACCGCGCCCACCGGCTCACGCAGGAGGGCGACTTCGGCACGGCCCTCGACATCCTGGCCGGCGTGAAGACCTACGCGGGGCCGGACGAGCGGACGAAGGCGGAGCGAGAGATCCGGGCGATCCGAAAGAGGATCCGCGAGACGCAGCTGCCCGAGGGAGCCGGCGCGACGCCGGCCGC
>JBDLIY010000450.1:0-3525 GCA_039714635.1 Planctomycetota bacterium | reverse complement strand
GGCGGCGCGGATCATCCGGTCGAAGTACTCCTGCGGCATCGCGATCGACCGCTCGCGCTTGAGCTTCGCGTAGACCTTCTTCCGCTCCTCCGGATCGGGGAGCGCGAGGTACTCCTCGACCGCCGCGCGGATCTCTTCGTCGTAGTCGGGGTTCCCCTTCGCCACCTTGCGGAACTTCGACTTGCCGTAGGCCTTCAGCGCCCCCTCGTGGGCCGGGTCGCGGCGGAGGATGTCGAGCAGAACCTCGAGCCGCTCCGCCTTCATCTTCCGCTCGCCGCACCACTCCGCGAGTGCCAGGCGGCCGTCGAGGTCGTCGGGGCCGAGCTCCGAGAGCTTCGCCAGCAGCGTGACGAGGGGCGGATCCTCGCGAATCAGCTCCTTCACCGCGGAACGGGGAAAGCGCTCGACGCCGAAGACCATCTCGGGGTGGCGGGAGAAGTACGGGTTGAAGACCACGGTCTCCCCGACCTCCGCATAGCCGCCCCGCAGCTTTCGGCCGTTCTTGAGGACGACGACGTCGGCCGCAGCCGTTGTGACGAGGAGCAGGATCAGGAGAATCGGGGCCAGGGGTCTCGAGAAGATCATTCTGAAGGGATTCTACGGCTCGGGCGCCGCAGTCAGGAATGCAAAGAAGTGGTCGTGTGTTCCGCAGGGCGTTCAGCAGGATGGACACGCGACCGCGAAAATACGGGAGTTACGGCCGGAATCGCCCCGGTACGGGGGTTGCGACTCCTCGGGCGGGAAGTGACAGGAAGAAAGGTCAGGACGGCATGCGGATACTCTACGTCGCTCCGCGCCCCCCGTACCCGCCGGAAGGGCGGGAGACGGTTCGCCCCTATCACCAGATCCGGTTCATGGCCCTGCGCCACGACGTGGACCTGATCTGCTTCTCGGGCGGCGGCGTGGACGAATGGGACGCCCGGGAGCGGCTGAAGAAGCTCTGCCACCGCGTCCAGATCGTCCCGATCGACACCCCGCCCCAGGAGCCGGGCAGGGTCACGAACCTCTTCGCGCGCCGGCCGCTGGCGCTGCGCCGCTTCTTCCGCCGCGACCTGCTCCGCCGGCTGAAGAACATCGGCGAGACGGGCCGCTACGACCTCGTCTTCGTCTCCACCGCCGCCATGTCGCCCTACCTGGCCGCCTTCCCGGACACGCCGAAGGTCGTCGACCTCGTCGACGCGGGCTCGCTGCGCTGGCAGGAGTACTCGGAGCTGTCCCGCTTCCCGTCGAGCACGGTCTACCGGGCGGAGGCCTCCCGCCTTCGCCAGGTCGAGATCTTCGCGGCGGAGCGCGCGAACCGGACGGTCTTCGCCAGCAAGGACGAGCTGGACGCGTTCGCCGCGGCCGCCCCCGACGCGAAACGTCTCTCGGTCCTGAAGTCGCCCGTCAACCCGCGGGCCCCGCTGCTCGGCCCCTGGGCCTCCGACCCGACGATCCTCCTCCCGGGCCACCTCGACCACTTCCCCAACGTCGACGCCGCGACGCGCTTCGTCGCCGAGGTCTTCCCGAAGATCAAGGAGCGGTGCCGCCGGGCGCGGCTGATCATCGCGGGGAAGAACCCGCCGATCGAGATCCGTCAGCTGGCCCAGCGGGAGGACATCACCGTCGTCGACCGCCGTGCCGACGAGCGCGAGCTCTACCGCGAGGCGTGGGTCGCCGTCGCCCCCCACCGGGTGGAGCGCGGCGTGCGCAACGAGGTGCTCGAGGCGATCGCGGTGGGCGTTCCCGTGGTGGCGTCGCCGGAAGCCGTCGGCGGCCTCGACCTGATCGCCGACCGCGACCTGAAGGTGGCCGGAAACACCGACGAGTTCGCCCACCAGGTCGTCGACCTGCTGGAGGACCCGGATCAGCTCGACATCCTGGGGGAGCAGGGACGGAAGGCCGTCCACAACAACTACTCCCACTGGAGCGTGGCGATCCGCCTGGAGGAGATCCTGCGCCTGGCCACCGAGGGCGAGACCGCGCCCCGGACCGAGAAGACGCGCAAGAGCGACTGAGAGGTTGTGAAGACATCCCTGATCTACTGCGCGGGGCGCTACATCCCGCCGGATCGGCGTTGCTCTTGGCCCGACGGGCCTATCGCCGCGCTCGCGACGACCGGGGATGTCTTCGCAACCTCTGACTACGCGGGCGGTGTGCCGACCTGGTCGGCGTCGCCTTCGGCCGACGGGAGCTTCAGGAACGCCTTCATGTTCTTCTCGAGGACCGCGCCGTGCTCCGGGTTCACCGGGAGAAGCTGGTACTCGTTGATCAGCATCACCTGCTGGCCGAGCCACTTCTTCCAGCAGTCCGCGCAGGTGTTCTCGTGGACCTCGCGGCCCATGTCGTCGTTGAAAGGCGCGGCCTCGAGTCCATCCTTCGACTCGCCGCAGCAGGTGCACGTCACGGTCGCCATCGGTAACCTCGGATTTCTGACGAGAAGCGCGCGATGCTAGGCATCGAGGCGTAGACTCGCAAGAAACCCGGGGAAAGGTGCCAACGATGAGCCCGACCGAAACCGAGAGGAAGATCGCCTTCTTCCTCGACTTCGACAACATCGCCCTCGGCGTCCGCGACGCGAAGTACGAGAAGTTCGAGATCTCCCTGATCCTCGAGCGGCTGCTCGAAAAGGGGAAGGTCCTCGTCAAGCGCGCCTACGCCGACTGGTCCCACTACCAGGAGTACCGTCGGGCCTTCCACGAAGCCGCGCTGGAGATGATGGAGATCCCCGCCCGCAGGTACAGCGGGAAGAACAGCGCCGACATCCGCATGGTCGTCGACGCGATGGACCTCTGCTACTCCAAGGACCACGTCGACACCTTCGCCATCGCCTCCGGCGACAGCGACTTCTCCCCCCTCGTCTCCAAGCTCCGCGAGAACGGCAAGTACGTGATGGGGCTCGGCGTGAAGAATTCCACCTCGGACCTGCTCGTGGAGAACTGCGACGAGTTCGTCTTCTACGAGGACCTGGTCCGCGAGAAGAAGGCGGCCGGCGGCCGTTTCCAGGACCTCCCGAAGAAGAAGGCCCAGGCGTTCTCCCTCGTCCTGGCCGGCATCCGCGCCCTGCGCCGGGACGGACGCGAGACGCTCTGGGCGTCGATGCTGAAGGAGACGATCAAGCGGAAGAAGCCGTCCTTCGACGAGGGATACTACGGCTACGGGTCGTTCTCCCGGCTGCTGGAGGACATGCGGGACATGGAGCTGGTGGAGCTGGAGAAGGACCGCCGGTCCGGCTCCTACATCATCACGGACTACTCGGCGATGTCCTGAGGGCCGGGCGCCCGGTGAACCGGAGGCCGGAATCCGGGTTGGATCGGGGGCGGAAATCCCTTGGCATCCGCGCGATCAGGTCCTAAATTTCCGAACGCTCACGGAGCGGGCGTAGCTCAGTGGTAGAGCACTACCTTGCCAAGGTAGATGTCGACGGTTCAAGTCCGTTCGCCCGCTCCATTTTGATTCTTCCCCCTCCCCCCGACGACGACTTTCGACTTGCGTCGTCTCCCCTCCGGGCGGATCCTCCGAGAAGTACGATCGGCCACAGCAAAA
>JBDLIY010000449.1:0-3542 GCA_039714635.1 Planctomycetota bacterium | reverse complement strand
CGCCAGCCCGCCGGAACTCACGCTTCGCCCCCGAGGATCTTCGCGATGTGCAGGCCGCGGACGTCGCGGCCGCGCCTGGCGAGCATCCCGTCGATGTGCAGCAGGCACGAGGTCTCGGTGGAGGCCACGAAGTCCGCCCCGGTCGCCTCGATCGCCGCGATCTTCCGGTCCCCCATCCCGGCGGAGACCTCGGGGAGCTTGACGGAGAAGAGACCGCCGAAGCCGCAGCACTCGTCGGACGGGTCCATCTCGACGAGTTCGAGCCCTTCCACGGCGGCGAGGAGCCGTCGCGGGCCGTCGCGGATCCCGAGTTCGCGGAGCGGGTGGCAGGCGTCGTGCCAGGTGACGGTGCCGTCGAACTTCGCGCCGAGATCGATCACGCCGAGTTCATCCACGAGGAACTCGGTCAACTCGAAAAGCCTCGGCAGCAGCGGGTGGTCGAGCCCGGCCTGGTGCGGGCCGACCTTGCGCAGGGCGGCCACGCAGGAACCGGACGGGCAGACGACGGCGTCGGCGTTTGCTTCGGCGAGCGCGTCGAGCTGACGGCGGGCCGTCCGGAGGAACTCGGCGAAGTGGCCGGCGTTCAGCGCCGGCTGGCCGCAGCAGGTCTGGCGCTCGGGGTAGACGACCTCATGGCCGAGCCGGCGCAGGATCCGGGCGCAGGCCATCCCGGTCTCCGGATCGAGGGCGTCCACGAAGCAGGGGACGAAGAGCGCGACGCGCATGGCACCTTTGTCCGGTGCCACCCCCCCGCGGACCAAGGAATCCCATCACCGGATTCGGAAAAGGAACGGGGCGGACGCCGAACGCCCGCCCCGTCGCGCAACTCCGTTTTGGTCCGTCTACTTCTTCGGCGTCTTGTGGATCTTCTTCACGCCCTTGCGCGCCCACTGGATCGCCTTCTCCGGCTTGCCCTTGGCCTCGAACTTCTCCTGGATGTCCGTGTGGCAACCCAGGCAGGACCACTCGGCCGGCAGGGGGCCGGTCGCCGTGAGCCCGTCCTCGCTGAACAGCTCGTGGCTCTTGTCCGTGCTGATCTCGAAGAGGTGGCTGCGGATGTCACCCTTGAACTTGTTGAAGGCCACGGCCGACTTCGCCGCGTAGGGCATGTGGCAGTCCTTGCACTCGATGCCGCGCTTCGCGTGCTTCTTGCCGATCCCCTTGAGGGCCCCGAGTTCGTCGTAGCCTTCGTGGCAGTCCGTGCACGTCTTGCGGATCGAGAACTCGGACTTCTTGTGCGGGTCGTGGCACTCCGTGCACTTCATGTCCTTGTGGGGCGACTGCAGCAGCTCGTTGTACTGCTCGTGGTGCTTGATGAAGCCGCCGCTCGCCGGGATCAACGCGGAGTCGCCGCGGATGTGGCACTTGCCGCAGGACAGCGCCGTGTCGTCGATCGTGATGTTCGCCGAGCTGGGGCCCCCGACGTGATCGGAGCCGGCGCCGTGGCACTCCTCGCACTGGATCCCGTCGAACTCCCAGGTGCCGACCATGCCCGGGAGGCCGTCCTGGTTCCCCTCGGAAGAGTACGCGGTCATGTGGCAGGGACCGCAGGCGTAGGGCTTCGTCTCCCCGGCGTGGTAGTCCACCCACTCGTTGGTGGCCATGTTGTACTGCGTCTTGCCGGTCCCGTTCTTCTCGTCCGTGATGATGTAGCCCTGCTGGTCGATGTAGCGCATCTTCCAGCCGTATCCCCCGATCACGTACGAGATGTCGTCCCACGTGAACCCCTTCGGCAGGGGCGTCGGCCAGAGCTTCGCCACCGCCGCCTTGCGGATCTTGTAGGGGTGCCCGGAGACACGGAAGTCGTTGTAGTGGCTCGCGTGGCACCGGGCGCACTCTTCGGAGCCGACGTAGGTCGGCACATCCTGGGCCATCACGGTTCCGTCCCGGCCACCGCCGAACAGGGCCGCGAGCGCGGCCAGCACGACGATAGCTCCGACCATCATCTTCATGTCTGCCTCCCTGCGTCGATCGTTGCCGGCCCGGTCCTTACCGGAGCCGTTCTTTCACCACATTTAAACAACTCGATGACTGAAGTGGAATCCATAAATTGCAGAATTCCCGCGATCGGAAGAAGGGAGGTGCGGCGGGAGGACCGCTCCGCGGTCAGGGAGATGCGTGGGCGCGGCCCGCGGTCAGTCGGCGGCGGGCGTCACGACGTGACGGAAGAACTCGCAGTCCTCGCAGTCGTTCACGCAGCAGCCGTGGCCGCCCGAGGTGCCGTCGGCGACCATGGCGAGCTCGTAGCAGCGCTCGGCGCGGGCCCGGTGGACGAGGCAGGTCCGGCAGACCTCGGCGATCTCGCCGTCCTTCGCGCGGAAGTCCCAGCAGAACCGGTGCGTACGCTCGCGGGGAAGCAGGTCCCGTTTCTCCAGTTCGGCGGGGTCCACGCGGTAGTGGCCGCCGGCGGTCCGGTTGGCGTCGAGCCTCCCGGCCTTGATCCACTTCAGAACGGCGTCGGGCGTGACGGAGCACAGCTCAGCCGCCTGACCGGTCGTGAGAAGACGCCTCTGCATGCGTGGAAACTAACACTTCGCCACGTCAGGGCGAAGCGATCGAGGACGTCAGCGCTTCACGTGGCGCCCGCCGGTCGACCGGGAGAGCTCCGCGAGGAAGCCCTTCCACCGCTTCCCCGTCGTCCCGCCGCCGATGTCCACGGTGTGGATCACCGCCTTGCGATACCGGTTCGCGCGCGCGACCGCGGTCAGGATCGCCCCCCGGTTCCGGTACTCCCCCGCCGACGGCGCGCCGTCCGTCAGGAGGAAGATCGTGTCGATCGACGGCTCGGCCAGCGCGATCGCCACGGCGTCGTAGAGGTTCGTCCGGCCGGACGGTTCCAGCGACGCGTACCAGTCCGCCGCCTTCCGCCGCGCGGCGATCGGGACGGGGCGCGGATGGAACACCTCGGGCTCCGTCCTGAACGCCACCAGCAGGAAACGCGACGATCGCCCCATCCGCTCGAGTGTCGCCCGGAGTTCCGACTCGACCATCTCCCCCTTCCGTCGCTCCTCGTCGCGGGCGATTCGCTGGTTCATCGACCGCGACCGGTCCAGCACGAACGCCATGGTCCTCGACACGACCGGGATCGAGTGGAACGTCACGACGCTCTCGTCCCGGGCCTTCGGCGGCGCCGCCGGCTTCTCCGGCACCTTGAACTCCCCCTTCGCCTTCGCCCACCACGACGCCCAGCGCCGCGGGTCCGGCGGCAGGCCGACGCCCGTCACGGCCGCGAGCGCCTCCCCCGCTTCCTCGCGCAGCCGACCGTCTTCCCGGCGGAGCGCCCCGATGAGCGGCGGAATCGACGCCGCCTCCGCCCGCACCGCCAGGGCGCGGATCGCCGTCAGCCGGACGGACCAGGACTCGTCTTTCAGCGCGATCTCCGCCGCCGCGAGGCCGCGCTCGCCGGGGATTCCGGCGAGGATCTCCGTCGCCGCGACCCGCACCTCCAGTGCGCGGTCGCAGAGGACCTTCCGGGCGAGGATGGCACCGCGCTCCCCGTCGAGCCCGGCGACGGCGAGGAGGGCGGTGGCCCGGGGTCGGCC
>JBDLIY010000448.1:0-3546 GCA_039714635.1 Planctomycetota bacterium | reverse complement strand
CGGCGAGGGTGTGATCGTCAATATCACCGACTGGTGCGCGGAGCGGCCATATCGGGGTTACCTGCCCTACGGCGCGTCGAAGGCGGGGCTCGCGGCCCTGACCACGGGCCTCGCGAAGGCGCTGGCCCCGGAGGTCCGCGTGAACGCCGTGGCGCCGGGCCCCGTGATGTTCGCGGCGGACATGCCGCGGGCGCAACGGGACGTCGTGCTGAAAAAGACCCCGCTCGGGCGGGAGGGGAGCCCCGCGAACGTCGCGGCGGCGGTGCGGTTCCTGGTGGAAACGGCGGACTTCACGACCGGCGCGAGCCTGACGGTGGACGGCGGCCGGGCGATCGACTGAACCCGGACGGAGGGAGAGAACGGTGTACACGGTCACGAAAGAGATCCGGTTCTGCTACGGCCACCGCCTGCTTCACTACGACGGCGAGTGCCGCCACCTCCACGGCCACAACGGCCTCGTCCAGATCACGCTCCGCTCCGAGACGCTGGACCGCCGCAGCATGGTGATCGACTTCTCCGACATCAAGGAGATCGTGAAGGCCTGGATCGACGAGCAGATGGACCACAAGATGCTCCTGTCCCACGAGGATCCGCTCCTCCCGATGATCCAGGAGGCCGGCGAGCCGACGTACGTCTTCACGGACGGCAACCCCACGGCCGAGAACATCTCCCGCAAGATCTACGAGTACGCGAAGAGCCAGGGCCTCCCCGTGGTGACCGTCCGCCTCTGGGAGACGGACACCTCCTGGGCCGAGTACGGCGAGGATCTCAATCCCGGTAGGGCGTCTTCGGACTGAGAAACGCGATTCCGGTCATCAGGAGGGCCAGGCCGCAGCCCGCCAGCGTGATGAACATGCCGCAGGCGCACCCCACGGATTCCGTCCGGCCCTCCGTCGCGTATGTCCGCTCCGGCAGCTCCCGCTGCACATCGACCCAGGTCAGGCCGATCCCGATCGCGAAGGCGAGGAGCGCGACGAACAGGAGCGCCCGCGAGAGGCCGCGGCCCGTGCGTGCCGCCGCGAACCAGACGAGAGCGCAGGTGCCGGCGGCGGCGAGGAACACCGTGTAGACTCCGAAGAACTCCCCCTCGTATCCACGCTGGCTCGACAGGAGCTCTACACTCCCGTCGGCCTCTTCGACCACGTGCGAGTACCAGGGAAGCAGGACCCCGATCACGGCGAGGATGCCGAAGAGGATCGCCAGGGTCGAGATGGGCCTCTGCGTCATGGCAATCCCTCCTTCCGGCCGAATCGACGAGCGCCCTCGCTCGATTCGGTGTGATGTATCCGGATTATATGGGAAATCTGGATTTTCCCGGCAAGGCGGCCGGTACGGCTCAGGCCATGTGGGCGGCGAGGAACTCCGTGATCGCCTCGTAGGCTTTCAGCCGGTTCGGCAGTTTCACCACGCCGTGGCCCTCGTCCGGGAACAGCAGGTACTCGGCCGTGCCGCCCCGCTCGCGGATCGCCGTGACGATCTGCTCCGCCTCGTCCGTCGGGACCCGCGGGTCGTTCGCCCCCTGGATCCGGAGCAGCGGCGCCCGGATCCGGTCGGCGTGGTTCACCGGGGAGATCCCGTCCAGGAACTCGCCATCCACGGCCGGGTCGCCGTACTCGGCGATGCGCCACTTCCGGCGGTACGGGCCCGTGTTCGCGAGGAACGTCCGGAAGTTCGCGATGCCGACGATGTCCACGCCGGCGCACCAGAGGTCCGGGAAGAAGGCGAGCCCGGCCAGCGCCATGAACCCGCCGTAGGAGCCGCCCATCAGCGCGAGGCAGTCGCCATCGACGCGGTCGGACGCCTTCAGGAACTCCGCCGCCGCGGCCAGGTCTTTCACCGCGTCGAAGCGGAGGGGGCCGTCGTCGAGCGCCGCGAAGCGCCGGCCGTAGCCGGTGGAGCCCCGCACGTTCGGTTCGTAGACCGCGTAGCCCCGCGAGACCAGGTACTGGACGCCCGGATCGTAGATCGGCCGCGCCTGGGACTCCGGCCCGCCGTGCACCTTGACGACCGTCGGCCGCGGCCCCGAGTGGCCGGGCGGGATGTACAGCCAGCCGGGGATCTCGGTCCCGTCGAAGGACGGGAAGCGGACCTCCTCCGGCATCACGAGTTCCCCGAGGTCCAGCCCTTCGTGGGGGGAGCAGGTCGCGCACTCCACCTCGCCGGACCCGACGTCCGCCGTGTAGACCTCCGGCGGTTTCATCGGCGACGTGAGGGAGAACGCGGCCCGCGTGGCGTCCGTGGAGAGCGACAGGCCGGTGATGACGCCGTCGGGATGTTCGAAGGGCGTGATCCGCCCGGAGGCCGTGTCCAGCCGCGAGAGCCGCGACCAGCCCCGGTCGTTTTCGACGAACAGCAGCGTCCCGCCGTCGCGCGAGAGGGCGAACTCGTCGACGTCGCGCCCCCGCTCGTCTCCGTCGACGACCCATTCCCGTCCCCGGTCTTCCAGGCGGATGCGCGCGATCCCCATGAAGTCCCGGTCGAGGTCGCTCCCGACGAGGATCGAGTCGCCGTCGGGCTCGAAGGTCGCGCCGAGGTGTCGGACGTTCGCGCCCACGGGTGTCAGCTCGGAGGTCCGGCGGCTCCCGGTCTCGACGAGGACGAGGTCCTGGCGGAAGGAGCCGAAGAACCGTTCGGCGAGGACGCGTCGCCCGTCGGGCGAGAGGTCGCCGGGGAACTGGGAGAGATCGCCTTCGAGCAGCACCCGGAACTGATCTGTTTCCAGGTCGACGATGCCGAGGTCGAAGAGCGCGGCGTCGCGGGCGTTCGAGGACATGGAGAGCCATCGGCTGTCGGCCGAGACGCGCCCCATGAGGTGCATGACGGAGGTGTCGTGGCTGATCGGCCGGTGGGCTTTCCCGTCCGGCCGCGCGGCGCGGACGGCCCACTGTTCGCCGCCGCCGACGTCGCTGTCGAGGACGATCCATCGCCCGTCGGGTGTCCATTGGATGTGCCCGACGCGTTCGCGGAATTCGGTGAGCGCGAGCGGATCGCGCCCGACGCCCTGGTGGAGCATGGCTTCGGGGTAGCCGGTGAGGTCGGAGATGTAGGCGACGCTTCGCCCGTCGGGCGAGAGGGCGGGCCCCCAGGCACGGCGGGCCGACACGAACGCTGCGAACGGGATCTCGCTCATGAATCGAGTCTACGCGACCCGGGAAGAAACGCTGTCTACTCCATACGGAGTCAGGGCAAAACCGGCGCAGACACGCCGATTCAGGCCCGCTTCTCCTTCAGGACGAGTTCGCAGTCCACGGCCTGGAGCAGTTCCACCAGCTTCCCGACGGTGGGGGAGGCGCGGCCCTGCTCGTAGCGTCCGTAGGCGTTGGGCGAGCTCGAACCGAGGAGTTCGGCCACCTCGTGCAGGGTCCGTCCGCTGCGTGCCCTGACCCGGCGGATGAGCAGCGCGACGAGCCGCGGCACGTCGGAAGCGGATCATTCAGCATCACGTCGATGCATCGGCAGAAGGGCGAGGAGACCGCCGCCAGCGAAGCCAAGAATGGCCAGGGCAAGGGCGACCCGAATTGCGGGGAGCGCAAGCTTGTGGGTCGT
>JBDLIY010000447.1:0-3552 GCA_039714635.1 Planctomycetota bacterium | reverse complement strand
TCGTCCTAAGGCCACGCACCAAATAAACCAATCACTTGAATGCGAGCGTGATTGCCACGACCGACTCCCCCTGAAGTCCCCCCGCCGCCTCGCGTCCTCACCCACCCCGGCCAGCCCTGGCCCTCCGGCTTTCCTGTCATGCTAAAAAAATAGCACTTTCCGCTGGACGCGCGTGCAGCCTCCGTTAGCTTCGACTCTCAGTAATGCTGAGAAATTAGCAGTTCATCGGAGGCCGTCATGAGAAGTGTCATCGCATTCGGAAGACTCGTCGCCCTGACTCTCGTCGCCGCATCGGCGCTGATCCTGCCCGGCGCGGCCCGCGGCAAGACCGCCATCCGCACCGCCGACCGGATCGTCGTCCGCGGCCGCACGGACCTCGTAGGACTCCTCCGCGACGCGACCCGCGACGCCTGGCGCGAGGGGCGGGAGCCTCGGGCCGTCGCGATCGTCGTGGACGTCACCCCCTTCACCCAGCTCGCGGCGCCGCAGATCCGGACCGCCCTGGAGAAGATCGGGGAGGAGCACCTGAACCTCGGCGGCGAGTGGGCGATCGGCGCCCTCGGCCGGCCGATGAGGAAGTCCGTTCGCCACCCGTCCGCGCTCGTCCACCAGGTGTCGGCGGTTCTCGAGAGCGAGACGAGGGAGAGGCTCGTCTTCCGTGCGCTTCGGCGCAGCCTCGCGAACTTCCGCGATCCGGGTGTCGTCGTCTACCTGGCCGACTGGCGGCTGGAGGACGACATCGGTCTCGAGGGGTTCATCACCGAGCTCCAGCGGCGGAAGCAGTCGCTTAGCGTCATCGGCACCGAGGGCTGCTTCACCCGCGGCTGGAACGAGGCGTTCTTCCCCCGCCACAAGGCCGACGCCGCCCAGAAGTACGAGCCGGGCATCGGCCGCCATCCCTTCGGTCGCCCGGATCCGGAGGAGCCCTGGCACTGCGGTGACACCGCCTGGCCCCACGTGCCCTGGCACTTCCGCGTTCCCCATTTCCACACCGTCTTCACGACGGGGCACGGCCGCTCCGGAACCGAGGAGGAGCCGTTTCTCGATCGCGAGGAGTACGCGAAGCCCGAACTCCTCGAAGCGCGACTTCGCCAGGTCACCGGGGACGTCGAGGGGCTCGGCTACCCGCTCGCTTCCTCGTTCGGTCCCTGGCCCCTCATGCGCGCCTGCGCGCAGACCGGCGGCAAGTACTTCATCTTCTCCTTCAATCCATACGGCCGGACCGACGTCCAGTACGACTTCGCCCGCTGCAACCACTTCGCCCCCGACCTCCGCTCCCGCAAGGAGATCTTCGCCGACGCGAGGCGCCGGCCCCTCGCCCGCGGCCTCATGAAGGCCTGGGAGATGCTCGGCAACCGGAAGTTCGAGATCGCGGCCATCACCGCCCCTCTCACCCCGACCGGCAGCCCGCTGCCGATGGTGGAGGTGAACGCCCTGCACTGCATGTCCTGCGCCTGGTGCAAGAAGGAGCAGCACACGCACTTCCTCCGCGTCGCCCGCGAGAACCGGGAGAACCTCGTCCAGGTCGCCCGGGTGCTCGACGCCGCTCTCGCCGCCCCGCGCAAGGCGGACGCCGTCGATCGCCGCTACCGCGCCGACGCCGAGTACCTCCGCCACATCGTCGCCATCTACCGCTTCGAGATCGGCGAGGCGATCGCCGCCGCCGAGACCGTGACGCCGGCCGACTGGGACGACGACCGGACCTTTCCCGGGATCGTACCGAAGGTCTGGATCCGCTCGGGCAGCGACCCCGACCAGGTCAAGACGGCCGACGACCTCGGCGCCCAGCGCGGCGACGCCGGCCGGGAGATCGCCGAGCTCCGTCGCGCCTTCCTCCGCCGCTACGGCGGGACTCCCTTCGGCGAGCTCGTCGGGCGGAACCACGTCGCGACCTGGGTGCTGGCCCGCTACATCAGGGTCGAGGAGGACGACGGTCCCTACGGCCCGATGAGCGGCGGCACGCCCAGTGAGTCCGGCACGAACCGGGCTCCGTCGCCCCCGCCCCGCACCGGGCCCGGAAGCTCGTCGGGGGGAGGAGCGACCTCGGGGAGGTGATTCCCCGAGTGCTAAAAAAACAGCCGAAACCGACTGGACGGTTGGACCGCCGGAGTTAGCCTTGAGAGTCATGACCCCCAGCCGCTACGAGAAGCTCAGCCGGCGCGAGCGCGAGATCATGGACCTCGTCTACCGCGCCGGCTCGGCCACGGCGGGTGAGGTCCGGAAGGGCCTCGCCGATCCCCCGAGCTACTCCGCGGTCCGCGCGACGCTCCGCATCCTCGAGGAGAAGGGCCACCTCAACCACCGCCGCGAAGGTCGGCGCTACGTCTTCTCCCCGACCCTCTCGCCCAAGACCGTGCGCCGCTCGGCGCTCTCGAAGCTCGTGAAGACCTTCTTCGAGGACTCCCCCGAGCAGGCCATGGCGGCGCTCCTCGACCTGAAGGGCAAGAACCTCGACGCCGACGAGCTGGCGCGCATCGCCGAGATGATCGATCGGGCCAGGGAGGAGGGGCGGTGACGGTCGCGCTGATCGACGCGGCCCTGCGCGCCTCGATCCTGCTGGCACCTGCACTGCTGTGGGCCCGGTTCTCCCGCCGCTCCTCCGCCGCCGCGCGCCACGCCGCATGCTTCGTCACCGTGCTCTTCGCGGCCGCCATGCCGCTCCTCACCGGTCTTCTTCCGGACATCGAGATCGCCGTCCTGCCGGCGGTGATCGCCCGGGCCGGAGGCGCCGTGGTCCCGGTCGCCGGCGGCGGATGGGCCGTGCTCGTCGTCGGCGCCTGGCTGCTCGGCGCTCTGGCGTTCGGCGCGAGGGTTCTCGGGGGCGTCGCCCGCGCCCGGACCCTCTGTCGCTGGGCGAAGCCCGTCACGGACGCGCGAGTCCTCTCGGCCGCCATCCGTGCCCGGCGGGAGCTCGGCCTGGAGGCGCCCATCCGCGTCCTGGCGCAGCGACGCCTGGCCGCTCCCCTGAGCTGGGGCGTGATCCGCCCCGTCATCCTCCTCCCGCGCGGCGCGAAGCAATGGAGTCGCGGCCGCCTCCGCGCCGTGCTCCTCCACGAGCTCAGCCACATCCGCCGCCGCGACTGCCTGACCCAGCTCGTGGCCGACCTCGCCTGCGCGGTCTACTGGTTTCATCCGCTGGTCTGGCTCGCCGCCCTGCGCATGCGCGTGGAGCGGGAACGGGCCTGCGACGACTCGGTCGTCGTCGTGGGGGGGCGCCCCTCGGGCTACGCCGTCCTGCTGCTCCGCATGGTCAAGGGCATCCCTGCCGGAACGCACACGGCGAGACTCTCCCCGGCGACGACCTTCGCGGCGTCGAGCTTTGCAGACGGCGGCGAGCTGACGGGCCGGCTCCGGGCGCTTCTCGGGCGCGCCCGCGATCGCGGTTCCCTGACGCCCGCCGCCACCCTGGCCTTCGTCCTCGGCGCGCTGACGCTCGCGCTGCCCGTGGCGGCGGTTCGGCTGACCGCACAGGCCGCGGCGGAGCCGGCCGCCAGTCCCGCGACCGCACCGGTGGCCGCGCTCGTGACGGACGGGCCGCCTCCTCCCGCCGGG
>JBDLIY010000446.1:0-3557 GCA_039714635.1 Planctomycetota bacterium | reverse complement strand
CCCGGATCCTCCACAGCACGAAGCGCCGGGCCCGGGAGACGGCGGAGATCCTCGGGGGGTCCTTCGACATCCCGGTCGAGGAGACCCGCGGCCTGACGCCCCACGACCCGGTGGAGGACCTGACCGCCGACGTGAACCACGCGGCGGAGGACCTTCTCGTCGTGAGTCACCTGCCGTACCTCGACCGCCTGCTCGACGCGCTGGCGTTCCCGAAGGGCGGCGGCGACCGGTTCGTGATGACGCCCGGCTCCGCCGTCGGACTGGAGCGGGTCGACATGGGTGGAACGGACAGGAGGCGGGGCGCCTTCTCCTGGCGGGTCCGGTGGTTCGTCTCCCCGGAAGTGCTGCCGTGAGGATCCTCCCCGCGCTGCTCCCGGTTCTCTTCGCCGCGGCCTGCACGACCACGACGACGACCACGGGGACGCTGCCGCAGGGCGAAGACCGGATCCACGTCTCCGTCGTCGACGCCGGGACGTCCCGCGGCGTGCGGGTCGAGTACGTCGTGGACGCCGATCTCCCGGACACCGCCCGCGCGATCCTCGAGGTCGAGGCGCGCCCGGAAAACTCGGAGCTCGTGACCGCGGCGCGGATCGTTCTGCGCAACGCGGCGTCGGGACGGATCATCCTCCGGTTCCATCCCGCCCTCGGCGTCCCCGGCGAGGCGACCTACCGGTACTGGACGGACGACACGCGCGACGACGAGTACGGATATCGCTTTCAGATCACTCCGGCGCGCGAAGGGGGACCGGAGTATCTCCTGCGCGGATCCTACACGGCCCGCGCGACGGACGACGGCTGCCGGGTGATCTTCGAGTTCACTTCCACCCACGCCGCCCTGCGGCGGGACCACCTGATGCGCCTGATCCGGGCCGACTCCACGGCGGTGATGAACCGGGCCGAAGGCACGTAGAATCCCGCCCTTCCCGTCGTGGTGAAACAACACTCTTTCTCCCGTGTGTGTACTCCCGGTGTCCCGTTTGTGCACACTCCCCACCCCCAAGATGCAGGGGGAAAAGTCCATTATTACCCTCTATTTTGCAGAATCCCTTGACGATGCGGATTGCACTCGGCATAGTCGGATCGCTCTGGTCGAGGGAAGAATTTTGGAAAGTCAGGCGCACTCGTCCGTTTCGTTCCGTCAACTGCTCGCCGTCGTCGACCCCAAGTGGCCGGCCCGGTCGAGCGAGGAGCAGGACGAGTGGGTCGACTGGTACGCGCGGACGGCCCGGGCCATCGCCCGCCAGTACGCGATGAGCTTCCGCGACCCCTGCCACGACGCCGCGGACCTCCTGCAGGAGATCCGCCTGAAGATCTTCACGAAGTTCGGGCCCAAGGACGCGCCCCACCGCCTGCTCACCGAGCGGCCCTGCATGCGGAACCTGATGGGCTGGAAGGGCCTCGACCTCGTCGACTGGGAGAACGCGGAACGTCGCTCGGCCCGCCGCCGGGCGCCGCTGCCGGAGGATGAGGTCGGCCTCCCCGACCGCACCCACCTCGCCCCGGACCGCTCCGCCGAGATCCGCGACGAGGAGCGCGCTTTCCGCCGCCGGATCCGCGACCCCGAGGACCGGAAGGCCTATCTCCTGTTCCGGGCCGGCGAGGCCCCGCGCGAAGTGGCGCGTCTCCTCGGCCGCCGGGTCCGGGACGTCAAGAAGCTCCACCAGCAGATTTCCGACCGGTTGTCGTCGCATCTCACCACCGTCGCCTCGTGACCCCGACGTGACCCCTGTGGTATCAGGTGCCATCATGTGGCGTCTCCTCATCGTGCTCGCGCTCATCGCCGTCGCCGGTCCGGTCCTCGCGGACGAGCGGGCCGATCTCTTCCGGGCCCAGGATCTGGAGCGGGGGGAGGGCGACTACGCCGCCGCCCTCGAGCTCTATCGCCGCGCCGCGGAGGCCGACGACATCGCGATCCGCGCCGAGGCCCGTCTCGGGGCGGCCCGGTGCCTGCGGCGGCTGGGAAAGCCGGAGGAAGCCCGGCGCGCGCTGAAGACGCTCCTGGCCGGCCCGGCCCCCGAGCGCTGCCGTCGGGCCGCGGAGGCCGAACTGGCGCGGCTGCCCGGCGCGGAGACGGACCCGGCGCCGCCCCCGGATCCGCCGCCCGATCCCGACGCCAAGGCCGAGCAGGAGGCGAAGCTCCGGCTCGAGCTGGCGAACTGGTTCGTGAACCAGGCGAAGGCGTTCCTCGGGGAGGCCCGCTTCGACGACGCGCGGGACCGGCTGACGCGGGCGCTCGCCCTCGACCCCGGCCACGAGGAGGCCCGGGCGCTCTTCGACCGGCTCGGCGACACGCCGGGCGGACGCGAGCGGCTCGTGCGCGAGGTCCTCCGCCTGCTCGACTACGAACGCGAACTCCGGCGGGCCGAGCTGGCCGCGGAGCTCGACGCGCGGATCGCGGCGGGGGAGGCGGCGCTCCGCATCGGGGACCTCGACGGGGCGGTGCTCCGGTTCCACCGAGCGAGCCGTCTCATCGACGCGAGCCCCGGCTTCGCGGGCGACCTCGCCGGCCGCCGCACGAAGATCGAGGAACTCCGGCAGCGCGCGGTCACCCGGGGCGGGAAGCTCCCGGACCCGCTGCCGCCGGAGGAGGACGCGCCGCCGACCCCCGCCTGGCGGACGGCCCTGCGCGAACTCCTGATCGAGATGGCGTCGGCGCCGCCGGGTACGCAGCGACTGCGCGTCCACGAGGTCGCCCTTCCCCCCGGGCCGCCGGCGGCCGTCGCCGGCTCCCGGCCGTTCGCCCGGGAGGGCCGGCCGGTGATCGCCCTCGACCTCCTGGCGCGCGTCCTCTCCCGGCATCCCGCGGCCGGTCCCTGGACGTTCGTGCGCCCCTTCGGCGATGCGCTCGTCGCCGGCGGGCCGCCGGAGTTCCAGGAGACCGTCGACGGTGAACTGGCCCGGATCAGCTCCCGCCAGGACCGGCCGATCCGCATCCGGGCCCTCGCGGTGACGATGACCCCCGCGAACCTCTCCCTCGTGCACGGCGTGGTGGACTTCCTTCCGGCGACCGGGCCGACGCGATCCGGCGTGATCGTCAACCCCGAGCAGGCCGAGCGCTTCGTGGCCCGCCTGCTCTCCCCGGAGATCGGCGACGTGGTGGCGCAGGCGGACCTCACGCTCCTGCCCGGCGCGAGCGTGACCCTCTCCCGCGTGCTGGCGCTGAACCTCCCGGACGCCGCCAAAAAGATCGAGTACGGCCTCCGCCTGGCGCTGCTCGCCCACCGGGAACGGGACGGCGCCCTCCGCGTGGCGATCGACGGATCCTGCGACCGCATCGGCCGGATGCTGGCCCTGCCCGTGCTCGGTCGGACGCTCTCCGTGCCCGAGTTCGCGCGCACCGCGTTCTCCGCCGTCGGCACGGTGCCGGAGGGCGGAGCCTGGTTCGAGGCGGGCCTGGCGAACCCGTTCGAGAGCGACGGCGACGGCTCGCGGGACACCCTCCTCCTGATCTTCCGGACCCTTCCGCCGGGGAACGGCGAGACCGGTTCGACGGAGCCGCCGCCGGCGGCGGGGCCGGTCCCGGTCGACCTGCTCGGGCTGGACGCCCGGCCGGCGGA
>JBDLIY010000445.1:0-3584 GCA_039714635.1 Planctomycetota bacterium | reverse complement strand
TCGGGAAGGCGATGGTGCCGTTCCTGACGGACGGCCCCGAGAGCGCCCTCGGCATGATGCGCCACCACGCGCAGCTCTGGGAAGCGTGGGGCGGCATGACGGAGGTCGTCCGTACCGGCGAAGCCGCCGACCGGGGACCGAGTTTCCGGAGGGGCAAGGAGGACGCGCGGCGCTTCACGTTCGCGATGCGCGACGGGGCGATCCGTTTCGCGCCCGCCGTCGCGGAGGAGCTCGACCTCGGGGACTGCCGCCACCTCTACGACCTCGGCGGGGGGCCGGGCGTCTACTCGGTGGAGATCGCCCGCCGCCATCCGGACCTGAAGGTCACGGTGCTCGATCTCCCGAACGTGGTCGAGGTCGGCCGCGAGATCGTGGCGGAGTACGGCGACGTCGCGGACCGCGTCCGCTTCCACGCCTGCGACCTGTCGAACGACGCCCTGCCGAAGGGCGCCGACGCGGCGCTGCTCTCCCACGTGATCCACGGCGAGCCGGAGGAGGGCGTGCGCTCGATGTTCGCGAAGGTGGCGGCGATCCTGCCGAGGGGCGGCCTCTTCATCGTGCGCGACTTCTTCCTGTCCCCGGACCGGACGCAGCCGCCGGACGCGTCGCTCTTCTCGATGAACATGCTCGTCGCCACGCGCGGCGGCCGCAGCTACTCGGCGCAGGAGTGCGAAGGCTGGCTGCGGAAGGTCGGCTTCGCGACGGTCACGTACCGGAAGTCGAAGGCGGCGCCCGACACCGGGTACCTGTTCGCGCGAAGGTGATCCTTCCTGACGGGCACCCCGGCCGGCTGTAACCCTTGAGCAGCGCGGGTTTCAGCGTGCTTCCGGTGGGAATCCACGCCGGAGATCGCGCCAGGGCGAACAATGTGGGGGCTTCGGCGCGCTCCAATTGCCATGAACTCGTGGGGGGGCGATCTCCCCTCCCCCACGTCCTCACGCCGGGTCCTCAGCCTCGCCGAGCCGGTCCAGGAACTCCCCGTACGGCAGGGCCAGCCCCGCGCCCTCGAAGCGCTGCGCCACCTCGCCGCGATACACCAGCACGCTCTCGACGGGCCGGTCGACCAGGTTGGCGAACCGCTTCAGGTTGCGGAACATGCGCCCGTGGACACGGCGGCTCGCCTTGATCTCCACGGCGTAGAAGGTGGACGGGGTCTCGATGAGGAGATCCACCTCGAGCCCCGACATGTCGCGGTAGCTGCTGATCTTCCAGCCCAGGTGGCGGGTGCGGTCCAGGTACAACACCTGCAGGATCAGCCACTGCTCGAACAGATTCCCGGTCTCCTCGGAGGAGAAGGGGCCCTGATGCCGACCCAGGAGCGCGTTGCGCACGCCGAGGTCGAAGAACAGATAGCGATCCTTGGAGCGGGCTCTCCGCCTCTTGTCCGTCCCCGTGAAGCTCGGCAGGCGCTCTATGAGCAGGGTATCGGAGAGGATCTCCATGTAGCGGCGGATCGTCATCTCGTTGATCCCGGTGTCCGAAGCCAGCTTCGCGTAGTTGACGAACTGGCCACTCATCTCAGCCGCCACGTCGAGGAAGCGGGCGTAGGCGCCCAGATCCCGGGTGAGCGCCTCGGCCTGGATCTCCTCGCGCAGGTACAGTGTCGCGTAGGACTCGAGGATCTCGGCGCCGTAATCCTCGAGGTAGATCTCCGGCAGGCTGCCGACGGAGAGGGCCCGATCCAGGTCCCAGCGATCGCCGAGTTCCCAGTACAAGAGGGGGCTGAGGCGCTCCATCGTCATTCGCCCGGGAAGGAGGTTGGCCCGCCCGCGACGGAGCTTGCGGGCGGACGAGCCCGTGATGAGGAACCGCACCTCCGGGTTCCGGTCGACGATCGCCTGCACGGTGTTGAGCAGAGAGGGGACCCGCTGGACCTCGTCCAGCAGGATGAACCGTGCCTGTGGCCGGGCCGCCAGGACCCGCTTCAGCAGCCCGGGATCCTTCACGTGCTCCTGGTAGGTCTCCTCGTCCGCCAGCTGGATCTCCAGATCCGGCTCGAGGGAACGACAGAGCGTGCTCTTGCCCACCTGGCGCGGCCCCAGCAGGAGCACACTCTTGGGAGCGAAACGCAGGCGATCGTTGAGAATTCGCCTTATCATGTGTTGTCTTTTCGACGAAATTCCAACACTAGTCAAGGGTTTTTCGAGATTCGCGCCCTCTTCGACACGGCGAGTCGCCCGAAGGTGCTCGCCACCGACGGAGAAGAGGGAGGGGGAATCCCCCGATTTCTCCCAACCCTCGTCCTGCCCGGTACCCTCAGAATAGTGGACACGTATGGAATCGCTCTCCCTCACGGACCTGGTGCGCGAAGCGAAGCGGGGCCGAATCGAGGCCTTCGAGGAGATCGTCCGCCGGATGTCGCGGCGGGCGGTCGCCACGGCCCATCTCGTCGCGGGGGACCTCCACGCGGGGGAGGAGGCGGCGCAGGACGCGTTCGTCATCGCCTGGAGGAAGATCGGGCAGGTCCGCGACCCGCGGGCGTTCCGCGGTTGGTTCGCGACGATCCTCTCGCGGGAAGCGGGACGCCGTCGCCGTCGGCCGTCGCCGCCGTTGCCGGCGGATCTCCCGGCGCCGCCGGGCCCCGAGGAATCGGGACTGCCGCGGGAAGTCAACGCACTGAAGTCGAAGTACCGGGACGTGCTCGCTCTGCGGTACGTGGAGGGGCTCTCCTACGACGAGATCGCGCGCGCCCTCGGCCTGACGGTGGCGCGCGTGAAGTCGCGGCTGCACGACGGGCGGGAGAAGCTGCGAGACAGGTTGGGAGATCGCCTGACCCGGCGGCGGGAGCGGAGCTGATGGACTGCCACGAGGCGAAGGACCGGCTGGTGGAGGGGCGGCGGACGGCCGCGCTGTCGCGCCACCTCGAGCGCTGCGAGGACTGCGCCGCGTTCCGCCGCGAGGTGGAGAGCGGGGGCCGGGAGGTGGCGGAGGCCTACCTCGCGCGGCCGCCCTCGTCCGGTTTCGAGGAGCGGGTCGCGGCGCGGCTCCGCGAGCGCGAGATCTCGGTCCGGCCGCGGCCGGCGCGGCGTCTCGCCGGGCTCCTGATTCCCGCCGCGGCGATCCTCGCGGCGGTCTTCGCCTGGCTGGCGTTGATCCCCGGGCCGGAGCCGGTGCCGCTCCCTGCGTCTCCGGAGGATCCGACGCCGGTGGCCCGCGTGGTGCCGACGGAGCCGTTGCGGGAGAACCTGCTCTACGTCACCGTCCGTCGCGCGGGGCTGGCGAAGCCGACGACTCTCGATCTTTCGTTCGCCGGGGAGGAGCGGGACGTCGCGCTGTCGGGCGACGCGGAGGGGGAGTTCTTCCGCGCCTGGGCCCTCGGCGCGCGGACGGCCGACGTGACGGTGCAGCCCCGGATCCCGGGCCGCGAGATCTGCCGCCTGATCGAGCACCTGGAGATGGCGGGGTTCTCGTACACGATCACGCGGACGAAGCCTCGGCCGTGAACTCGGCCCCGCCTACTCCTCGTCCTCGCCCCCGCCCATGTAGGCGAAGAACAGCTTCCCGTTCACGTAGCGCCAGTCCATGTTGAACTCGTTGCTGAGGAAATCGAGGATCATCTTGATCGACAGGTTGTCCGCCGACAG
>JBDLIY010000444.1:0-3592 GCA_039714635.1 Planctomycetota bacterium | reverse complement strand
GATGAAGTTCCTCGAGCCGAGCCCCTACGCGGCGGAGCTCGCGGACGCCATCGCGGACTTCCGCCTCTATGGCGGGATGCGGAACATCAAGGCCCTGATCGGCGAGGCCGGCCTGGCGGCGGCGAAGGCGGCGCGGGCGAAGAAGTACGCGGACGCGATCACGCTCTACCGGAAGGAAGCGGGGCGCCCGGACGTCGAGCCGGCGGTGAAGATGTTCTGCATGCTCGAGGCGGGGAAGGCGGCGTCCCGGGCGAAGGACCTCGACGCCGCGCGGGCGGCGTTCGCCGAAGCGGCCGTCGGGAAGCCATGCCGGGAGCGCATGATGGCGCTCGTCTTCCTCGGGATGATCGAGACGCGGTCGGGGAACCTCGCGAAGGCGATGGAGCACCTGGAGGCGGCGGTGGCCGAGGGTTCGGCGGCGTGCGGCCTGATCGCCGGCCAGAAGGGCAAGTCGCTGAAGGCGCTCTTCACGGCGGAGGACGAGTCGATCCGGAGCGCGGCGGAGGCGCTGACGGACGCGACGGCGGCGGACGCTCCCATCGCGAAGCGGATCGCGGAGGCGAAGGCGAAGGCGGCGAAGGAGGGGAAGAAGGTCATCCTCTTCTGGTACGGCCCCTACTGCCCGTACGTGATGGCGATGCGGGAGCGCCTGGCGCACCCGGAGGTGAAGGCGCTGCTCGAGAAGCACTTCGTCCTCGTCACGGTCGATCAGGGCGCGCCGCACCGGCTGGCGCACCTGGACGAGGAGTACGGCGAGGTGATGAGCTGCTTCGGCGTCCCGTGTTTCCTGGTGCTGAAGGGCGACGACGCGAGCCCGGACGTCCGCACGGACTCCGGCCTGATGGGCGCCGAGGGCCGCACCTACTCGGTGGAGCTGATCGTGGAGTGGCTGAAGGAGTCGGCCGAGGCCGAGTAACGAATCCGGTAATACGGAGGCGGAACCCTTTTCACCGGATTCGCGCAAGGTGGTCCGCGACCGCGGCCCGCGCTTCCGCGGTTTCGGCCGGGACGTCGAGATCTACGCACCTCCCGCCGATGAAGAGAAGGAGGCGGAAGGAGACGAAGAATGACGACGGTCCGAATCCTCACGGCGGCGCTGGCAATCTCGCTTCTCGCCGCGTGCTCGTCCACGCCGAAGGAGCCATACACGTTCAAGGCGCGGAAGGTCACGATCATCACCGAGCCGCCGGGCGCGCAGGTGATGCAGTACCGCCCCTTCGGCCTGAAGTCCGAAGACCTCGGCGTGACGCCGATCATCGAGCGCGAGGTGCTGATCCTGACGAACGTGGACCGGTCGGCCCGGGTGAACTGGAACGAGGCCCTCGACCACGCCAGCAACCTCGTGGTGCTGGTCCGGAAGGACGGCTACCGCTCCCGGAAGATGAAGCTGGCGATCAAGGGCTTCGACACGAACGAGTTCACGATCCAGCTCGGCCGGTGACCCCGCTCACATCCCCGAGATGTGCTCCCGGTAGCCCTTCTCGATCCGCTCGACGTGCCGCGAGAGGTGCCGCCGGTACGCGTCCTCCTGGGACTTCCCCTGCCGCAGGGCCTTGAAGTAGCCGCGGAAGGCGTTGCGCATCCGCTCGCCCCTCGACTTCAGCATGTAGTGGACGATCGCCCAGCTCTGGGAGTAGTGCAGCGGAGCGTTCGCCATGAACTCCTGCCGCTCCATCGTCAGGAGCTTCTCCACGGGCACGAGGCGGTCCTTCCACGCGCGCAGTCTCGCCAGCGCGGTCTCGTGCGGCGCCCCGAACTTCAGGCCGACGCCGTAGCCCTTCGACGCGGCGGCGAAGTACTCGGCCGCGCCCTCGTTGAACCACAGCGGCGCCCGCTCCAGGTACTCGTGGACGAAGGCGTGGAAGCCCTCGTGGCGGATCGTGTGCACGAAGTGCTTCCGGTTGACCGGCAGGAACAGCACCAGCTCCCGCACGCGGGGATCGTAGGCGCCGGCGGAGAACGCCAGGTCCTTCGCCACGGCCCGCGCGTAGCGGAGATAGCCGGCGCGAGTCGCGAACACGTAGACCCGCGCCTTCCGGGCGGGCATTTTCACGGTGGGGAAGTACGTCGCGTAGGACGCCACCGCCGCCTCGAGTTGCTGGCCGACCTGCTCGCACAGGTCCTTCGAGTGGTCGGAGGCGATCCGGAAGTGTTTCGTCCCGTGGTCGAACCGCCGGGCCCAGAGCGGGCCGCGCTTCGAGCGGTGCACCACCTCCGGCAGGCCGTCGAGGAAGGGCGACTTCGCCCCCGCGGCCTGCGCGCCGTCGAGGAGCTTCGAGGCGCGATCGAGATCGCCGTCGTAGATCGCCAGCTGGACGAGGCCGAACCAGGCCCAGCCGAGGGCCGGATCCGCGTCGCGCGCGGCCGTGAGGTCGGCGGCGGCCTCCTCCATCCGCCGCAGGATCATCCGGACGAGACCGAGCAGCGCCCTCGCCGGGGCGAAGCCCGCCTCCGCGGCGACGACGGCGGCGAGCTGCGTCTCGGACGCCGCGAACCGGCCCGCGCCGACCGCGCAGACGCCCTCGAGGTACGCACGGCTCGTCCCGGGCTGCATCCTCGCGATCTTCGCCAGGTCGCGCACGGCCGCGCGATCGCCATTCATGGAGCGATCGATCAGGTCCGAGACCTGCCGCGTGTCGCAGGGCGTCGCGTCGGGCGGCAGCGTCGCCCGCTTCGCCGCCGGTTTCGGCGCCGACGTCGCGCCCGGCTTCCGGACCCACGCGGGGATGGCCTTCGCCGGGTCCCAGCTGTCCTTCTGCCACGTGGCGAACGCCCGCGCCTCGTGCTCCCCGGCCAGCTTCCGCCAGTAGCCCTCGTCGAGACGCCCGGAGATCGTGACCTTCTCCGGCCACTTCTCCCCGACGGCGATGTAGCCGCCGCTGAAGTGCCGGTCGATGGCCTTCGCGATCTGCTTCCGCCCCCGGAACAGCCGGATCGACGACGAGTCCCGGACGAACTTGTGCCGCGTGTCACTCCCCTTGACGTACCGCTGGAACAGCGGCTCGACCTTCCCGTCCTCCATCCGGGCGATGGTCGTGGGCACGCTCCCCGCGACGGGTTTCCCTCCCGCGTGGCGGCCCGGGAGAAGGGCGTACCCGCCCTCCTTCTCGATGTCGAAGCAGAGGATCACGATCAGGGGACGGCGGCCCATCATGGGCGGCCCGTCGATCTCCACCGTGACGTGGTCCCGGAACCGGATGTTGAGGACGTGATACTTGTTCTGCTTCGACCAGGGCGCCGCGGGGCGGGGATAGTCGAGCTCCACCTTCAGCGAGGAGGCGGAGAACTTCCGCACGTGCTTCTCTCCCCAGAAATCCTTCGGTGTGACCGGCCGGTAAACCGCGCGGAAAGAGCACGTCTTCAGGTCGTCCTCGATGTCCCGCCGGGCCGCCGTGATCTCCGGCGCTTCCCGGTGGGTCCGGAAGAGCTCCGCGTAGGCTTCGAGCGCCTTCTTCCACCGCTTCTTCCGGACGAGCGTGCGGCAGGCGGCGAGATCGGCCGCCGCGTCCTCGCTCGCCGGAGCCGGAGAGAGGAGCGTGATGAGAAGGACGACCGCCAGGAACCCTCGACGCATGGACACCTCCACCACTCG
>JBDLIY010000443.1:0-3593 GCA_039714635.1 Planctomycetota bacterium | reverse complement strand
GTCACGCGCCGCCCCACGGCCGCGGCCGCGGCCCGCACGAACTCGCCGAACGTCACGGGTTCCCCTCCGGGAAGGTTGTAGCAGCGGCCGACGGCGCCTGGCGTCTCGAGCGCCCGGACCGCCGCCGCCGCCAGGTCGTCCACGAGAACCGGCTGGATGATCCGCCCTCCGCCGGCGACCGCGGGGAGGACCGGCCAGCGGGCCACGGCGGCGAGGAGGCGCTCCACGTTCCGGTCCCCGGGCCCGCCGTAGATCATCGTCGGCCGGAGGATCGTCCAGTCCAGTCCCGAGTCGCGGATCGCGTCCTCCGCCGCCAGCCGCACGACACGCGAGCGGGCCGGGAGCCTCGTGAAGATCGCGGTCGTGCTGAAGAAGACGCCGCGCGCCACCCCGGCCTCCCGCATCGCGTCGACCACGGTCGGGGCGTGGCCGAAGCCCAGGGACGCCACGAACATCAGGGCGTCCACTCCGGCGAGCGCGCGCACCAGCCCCGCCGGCCGGTCGAGGTCCCCGGCGACGAACTCCACCGGCACGCCGTCGAGGACGTCGCGGTCGCTCGAGGCCCTTGCCATGCACGTGACCGAGTGGCCTCTCTTTGCGAGTCCCGCGGCCACGCGCCGGCCCGAGAATCCGGTGGCTCCGATGACGAGGACCTTCACGCGGCGCCTCCGGCGACGATCTTTGAGAGAAGGTCCGCGTATCTCGTGGCCAGCACCTCGCGGTCGTAGTGGCGTCTCACGAAGTCCGCTCCCGCCCGCCCCATCTCCCGCCGGCGCTCCGGCGACTCCCGCAGTTCCCGCAGCGCCCGGTCGATCGACCCCACGTCCTCCGGAGGCACGACGACGGCTCCGCCGGATCGCGCGAGGATTTCCGCCGCCTCCCCCCGCACGCTGGCCAGCACCGGGCGGCCGCAACCCATGATCTCGAACATCTTCGAGGGAAGGAAGGTCGAGAACAGCGGCACGTCCCGCAGCGGGACCAGGCAGACGTCCGCCGCATGGTAGAGATCCGCCACCTCGTCCTTTTGCACCGCGGGCAGAAACTCCACGTTCGTGAGCCCCTCGGCCGCGGCCCGCGCCTCGAGCCCCCTCTTCTCCGCGCCTTCGCCGACGAACCGGAAGAGCGCCGACGGGTCGTCCCTCCAGCGCGCCGCCACGTCGAGCATCCGCCCGAGCGCGTGGGAGACGCCGTGGGCCCCGAGGTAGAGGACGACGAACCGGTCCGCCACGCCGAGCCGATCCCGGATCTCCGCGCGGTCGGCGACCGGCGCGAATCTCCGCGTATCCACGCCGTTGGTGATCGTCACCACGCGGCCCGGCTCGATCCCCCGCCCGACGATGTTCTCGCGGAACCCGTCGGTGACGGTCACGACCCGGGTGGCGCGCCGGTACAGCGCCAACTCCAGACGCGTGAGGATCCCGATGGCGGTCCGATTCGTGAGGACCCCCAGTTCCGTGAAGATCGCCGGCCAGAGGTCCCGGACCTCGAAGACCCAGGGGCAACCCCAGCGGCGCGCGAGGAACGCGGCGGCGAAGACCGAGAAGAACGTCGGGCTGGAGACGACGACGACGTCGGGGCGACGGGCGCGGGCGCCGCCGACCAGGGCCGCGGTCGCCATGAACGAGAGGTGGCCGAGGGTCTTTTTCAGGACGCCGCGGTTCGGCGTGGCGAACAGCCACGACCGGAGGACGCGGATCCCGTCGCGCTCCTCCGCCCGGAAGAGACGGCCGCGGTCCGCGGCCGCCAGGACGCCGTCGGGGTGGTTCGGGAAGCCCGTCAGCACCGTGACGTCGTGACCGTCCCGCACCCACGTCCGCGCGGTCTCTTCGAGGCGGGCCTGCGGCGCCCCGGGCTCGGGGGCGAAGTAGTGGCAGACGAGAGCGATCCTCACGGGATTCTCCTCGACCACTGCCGGCCGTCCCGCGTGATCCGGACGCTCCCGCCGGCGACCGTCACGGTCGGCCGCGGGCCGTCCCCGGCGGCGAGAACGTAGCCGGTCGCCGCGCGCGTCCCGGTCGCGTCGAAGCGGAGAAGGCGGCTCCGGTGCCGGATGCCGAAGCCCGGGCAGTGCCAGCCGTCCTCCGTGACCGTCCGTTCCGCGCCGAACGGAACCACGACGAGCCGCCGGCCCGCGCGGTGCGCGACCCAGGCGTCGCCCTCCCGCGAGAGGACGGCCTCCGGGTGCAGGTGAAGGCGGCTCGCAGAGGCGTGCGACGTCCTCCCGCGCAGACCGTCCACGACGAGGAAGAGACCGCTCGCAAGATGCGCCACGCACCGCGCGTGGCTCACCCCGAGATGCGCGAATCCGTCGTGACGGCCCGAGAAGGTCCCCCGCCCGTCGACAACCGTCCACGTCGCGTCGTGAACACGCGCCCGCCGGCCGACGCGGAACGACGACCATGTTTCGGCCGAGTCCCATCCGTCCACGGTCACCGTCGAGTGCGCCCGCGTGCTCCGGCACCAGTCGCGCATCGGTCCCGCGGCGTACTCGTGCAGACCGGCATCGACGACGAACGGCTCCCCGGCCACGTGAAGCTCGAAGCCGAACGTATCCGCCTGGCCGTGCGCCGGCAGTCGGTCCGGACACACCGGCCCCGCGTCGAGCAGCAGCCGATGGCCGGCTTCACGGTCCTCGAACCGATAGAGTCCGCAGTCCGGCCACGCGACGTCCCCGGCCATCTCCCGCGGCACGGGGACCGGCAGCGCCTCCTCCACCGCGGCCAGGAAGCGCCCGGGCCGGAACGTCGCCTCACGCGCGGTGTCTCCCAGCAGCGGAAGTTCGCCGCGCGGGTCGATCACGCCGCCGAGAAAGGCGGCCATGCGGGCGAGCGTCTCCCAGTACGCGGTCGGCAGGGAAGTGCCGGCGGCGGCCAGCGCCCGACCGCCCTCCAGCAGGACGCCGAGAACGCGGGCGTGGTACATCGGCGACAGCTCGAAGTGCGCACCGTCGGGCAGGACCTGCTCCCGTACTCCCGCGGCGAAGATCTCCCGCGACCGGCGGCGCATCGCCGCGGCACGACGGCCCCGGAAGGCGGCGCCGGCGAGGGCGAGCGCCAGGCCGTTCTCGAGCAGGTGGTTTCCCCCGACGTCCGTCTCCCGGTTGCGGGCGACGCGGCAGGCCCAGACCCACGCGCCCTCCGCCGCGAGAGCCCGGTCTTTCGGGCGAAGGCGGGACCACGCGCGCAGCCACGAGGCCACTCGACGGGACTCCGGGTAGGGATGCGTGGCCGATCGACGCGGCACACCCTCCGTCGCCCAGCGGGACCGGACGAGGCGTCCCGCGGTCCCGGCGCGGCCCGCCAGGCAGAGGTCGAGCAGGTAGTCCATGTACTCCAGGTGGTAGGCCCACAGCAGCGAGACGTCGCGGGGCGCCGGATACGGATTGCTCTCCCGACCGGAACCCAGCTCACGGGCGACGCCCAGGAACTCGAACCTCCCCGCCTCGATCGCGCCCGCCGCGGCCTCGACCGTCGCCTCGGGACACGGCCGCAGCAGCGCGGGTTCCACGCATACGTCCCGCGCCACCGCCGGCACCCGACCGGCGGCCCGACGGGCGAACGCCGTGGCGAGCCCCGGAGCCGCGCGCATCGCGG
>JBDLIY010000442.1:0-3593 GCA_039714635.1 Planctomycetota bacterium | reverse complement strand
ACGGAGGAGACGGTCATGTAGAGCGCGAGCCCCGCCGCGTAGTTGTAGAGCATCAGCGTGAAGAGGACCGGCATCCACTTCATCATCCGGTGCATCGACTGCTGCTGCGGGTCGGCCGGCTTCGGGGCCATCGCCGCCGAGAAGAACCAGGAGATCCCCATCAGGATGGGCAGCAGGTTGAAGTGGAACGGGTCGGAGACCAGCGGGATGGAGTGATCCGTGAGGAGGTTCGGGATCATCATGTCGGGCCCCGCCAGGTCCTCCGCCCAGAGGAAGGCGGAGTGGCGAAGCTCGATCGACTTCCGCAGCGCGATGAACAGCCCGATGAAGATGGGCATCTGCAGGAACATGAGGAGGCAGCCGAGGGGCGGGCGGACACCCTCCTCCCGGTAGAGCTTCATCATCTCTTCCTGCTGCTTCTTCTTGTTCTCGGCGTGCTTCTCCTTGATGACGTCCATCTTCGGCTTCAGCCGCGCCATCTTCTTGGAGTACCGCTGCGTGGCGAGTTGCGACTTCCGGGAGATCGGGAACATCCCCAGGCGCACGATGATCGTCAGGACGATGATCGCGATTCCCCAGTTGACCGTGAGCCCCTGGATCAGGCCGAGGAGGTTCAGGAGAAGACGCGGGATGCCGAACATCCCGTAGTCCACCAGGTACTCGAAGTGCTCGTACGGCTCGTTCCGGAGCCAGGTCGGGTCCATCGGCCCCGCGTAGAACATGAACCGCCGGGACGGGCGGCTCCCCTCCTCCGTCAGCGGCAGCTTGAACTCCAGGGCCGTGACCGCATTGACGATCTTCTCCCGGCCCTCGTAGTCCAGGTCCTCGATCGGGATCGTCAGCGTCCGGTACGCGTCCGTCTTCACCGGGTCGTACGGACGGAGGGCGCCCGTGAAGAACCGGTTGTGGTACGCGAGCCAGTCCACGCGATCGCCGGCGGCCTGGTCCGAGGCCTCGGGGAAGACCTTCTCCGGAGAGGTCGGTTTGGACGGCGGCCGCCAGTACTCGCCGTTCACCTCGCCGATCTTCAGGGCCTCGACCTGGAGCATCAGGCCGAGGGACGTCGCCGGGTCCGCCGCGACGCCGCTGGGCCCGGTCAGGCGGATGCGCCAGGACTCGGCCCCGGACCGGTCACAGAACAGGGCGGCCTTCGCGGGGTCGGTCACCTCGAGCGCGAGGTCGAAGTCGAGGTGCCAGGCGCCGCCCTCGACGCCCTCCACCGTCCGCGGGAACTCGAACGTCTTGACGAGCGCGGCGCCCGCTTTCGGGAGTTCCAGGCGGAAGACGACGCGGTCCTCCGTCTGCTCCACCACGTCCCAGAGGACGCGGGAACCGCGGAACAGGGCGCGGCCGTCGCCGTTCACGATGTCCACGGCGAGCATCCGGGGCGCCTGGCTGCTCTGTTTGGCGGCGAGGTTTTTCGAGACGAGGCGGTAGCGCGTGGACGGGTCCGCGACGGGGTCCTGGCCGGGCTGGTCCGAGAACTCCTTGAACTCCACCTGCTTCAGGCTGCCGCCCCACCGGTCGAGCGTCCAGCGCACGCGGCGGTCTTCGGCGTCGACGACGATCTCGGAATCGGCCGGCGGCCGGACCGAGACCGGCAGACCCGTATCGCCCTCGGGATCGGGAGTCCCGGCGCCGGGGTCGCTCTCCGGACCGGGCTCCGGCGTCTCGCCGGGCTCACCGGGCCCGACGTCGGGGCCGGGGGCGTTCTCCGCCGGATTCTCCCCCGGGGCCTCCGGAGTCTCCTTCGAGGGAGTCTCCTTGTCCGGCTTCGGCTGGGGAACGACATTGAGCCAGAGGATGACGATCCCGAACGTCAGGACCAGGAAGAGGACGAGCCGCTTCTCCATGGATGTTGTTCCTCATTACTCCGGTACGAACGGTTACGGAGTGGAGGTCCTTTCCCTTCGCGCCGTTTTCGTGTCGGACCGGTTCAGCGCCCCACGAGGAGGCGGTCCGCGAGATAATTCGGCAGGCCGGGCGTCGCGTAGATCCTCTTGACCGTGTCTTCCACGTCGTACTCCAGACGGTGGAAGCGAACGGTCTTGCCGTCGAACGTCACGTACGAGCTGCGGGGGTCGCCGTCGCGCGGCTGACCGACCGAGCCGACGTTGACGAGGGCCTTCCCGCCGTTGTGCGAGTAGGTCCCGCCGAGCCGGTCCGGCGTGTAGAAGCGGTTCGCGTCCGTGTAGACGCCCGGGATGTGGGAGTGTCCCACGAAGCAGACGCGCTGCACGAGGCCGAAGACCTCCCGCATCTTGTCCTTGTTCCGGACGTCGCCGGGAACCATGTACTCCTTCGTCGGCACCCGCGGGGAGCCGTGGACGAACATCACGTCATCGTCCGTGTGCGACTCCTCGAGCGAACCGAGGAAGTTCCACAGCTCGTAGTTTTCGGTCCGGTCGTACTTCGTGGAGTTGAGCTGTTCCTTCGTCCACTCCAGCGCCTTCCGGGCCTTCTCGTTGAAATCCTCGCCGTAGAACATCACCGCTTCCTCGTGGTTGCCCATGAGGACGAAGCGGCAATCGCGGCAGAGGTCCAGGACCTCCCGGGGGTTCGGGCCGTACCCGATCATGTCGCCCAGGCACACGACGTCGCGGATCATGCGGCGGCGGATGTCCGCAAAGACGGCCTCGGCGGCTGCGAGGTTGCCATGCAGGTCCGATACGATCGCCGTCCACATCCTGGGCGCGTCCTCCCCTTGTCCGGGTGCTCGGGTGTCCTTCCGGATTCACGCCACTCGGCGCGAAAACAGCGCGGATCTCCCCCCGCTCGTCCGGTCAGAAACCCAACGTTTACCGGAGCGCGTCGGGACGGTCAATGTTTCCCGTCAGCTCTCCCCCGACGGGCGGAGCCCGTCAACAGGATCAGACGGGCAAGGTCCCCTCCAACTCCAGCATCCGGCGTTTCAAGTCTACCCCACCCTCGGCCGTGAAGCCGCCGAGCCCGCCGTCCGACCGCAGGACCCGGTGGCAGGGGACGAGCAGCGGCACGGGATTCCGGGAGAGCGCGGTCCCCACGGAACGGTGGGCGCCGGGGTGGCCGATCCGCGCCGCCAACTCCGCGTAGGTGACCGTCTCGCCCGGCGGAATCTCCCCCAGGGCATCGTAGACGTCGCGCCGAAGCCCGGTCACGCCCTCCAGGTCGAGCCGCGGCGCCCGACCCGTCAGGCGGCCGGTCTCGAAGTAGCGGGTGATCGACTTCGCGGCCCCGGCGAGGCCGCGGCCGTCCTCCTCCGCATCGGGAAACTCCTCCCGTATGGTCCGCACCAGAGTCGGGCGCTTCGCGCCCGGGAGCAGGACCCGCTTGATCCCCTTCTTCCCACCGACCACCCCGGCCGGACCGAGAGCGGTCTTGAACACGACGAACCTCTTGCGATCAGTCGCCATCGATGAGTCCTTTCTCATGGAAGGAACTGTAGCAGCCGTCTCCGACAATGATGTGGTCGAGGACGCGGATGCCGAGCAGGCGGCCGACGGAGACGAGCCGATCCGTGATCTCCAGGTCCTCGGCCGAGGGCTCCGGATCGCCGGACGGGTGGTTGTGGACGAACACGACCGCGTCGGCCGAGTCGCGGATCGCCGCGTTGA
>JBDLIY010000441.1:0-3598 GCA_039714635.1 Planctomycetota bacterium | reverse complement strand
ACGGGCCTTCGCGATTCGAGTAATCCGCCGAGGGAGGACGGGATGAACCGACGAAGCTGCACATCCTGTGGTGCCGGGCTGACCCACCATGACCGCGAATGTCCCGAGTGCGGCGCCGCCATCCCGGAGAGGGAGCGCCAGGCGCGGAGGGCGGATCACCGCCGCGCGCGGCGGTCCGGGCAGCGGGCGATGAGCTACGCCGAGCGGGCGCGCGGCACCGCCGTGCAGCGGGCGGCGTTCTGGATTCTGGTGCTCGCCGTCGTCTACGGGGCCGGGGGCCTGCTCTTCGGCTTCCTGGCGAAGACCGGAGCGGACCAGGAACTCGCCCGGCTCGCCGTTCAGGGCGACGCGACCCCGATCCAGCTCGTGGACGGGCGCTTGACGACGGTGGGGGAGTACCGATCGGAGGTCTACGGGCCCCTCCTCTTCTTCTTCCTCCTCAACATGGGCCTCGCCGCGGGGTTTTTCGTCTGCTGGTTCGTGACGAAGACGAACCCGGTGGGGGGAACGGTGGCCGCGTTCTCGCTGTTCGTCCTCGTGATCGGTCTGGGCGCGCTTTTCGACCCGCACTCGATCTACCACGGCTGGCTCATCAAGATCTTCGCCGTGATCGCCCTGGTCGGCGGCATGAAGGCCGCGTTCGCCCAGGCGGCGATGGAGAAGCAGGGGGAGAGACCGCTCCGGCGGAGACGCGCGGCGCGGTGATCCGTCGGCGAGCAGGTCTGAGGCCCCTCAGGAGAGCAGGACCTCGGGGTTCACGGAGAAGAACTCCTCGAGTGGCATCCCTCCCGACCCGACGACGAAGGCCCGGGCCCGAGGATGCGTCCGCCGAGACTGAGAATTCTGAGGGAACGTGGCCGGTCGGAACATTCTCGCCCGAATCTGGCGAAGCCCTGCCGGGCCGGGTGATAGATTTGCTGCACCATGGCCGTCAAAGCGAGCCTCGGACTGTTCTTCAAGCGCGGCCTGCGCGCGCTCCTGCCCACCGTTCTGACGATCGGGGTCATCCTGATCGTCGTGAACTTCTTCTCCGACAAGATCGTCGAGCCCGTGAACCGCAGCATCCGCGGCTTCCTCGTCGACACCGCGGCCGGCCACGTCGTCCTGGACGCCGTGTACGGCATCGACGTCGATGACGAAAACTACAAGCATCCGTCCGGGCTGGATGCGGGGAAGGTCGACTGGGACAAGGTCGGCGACGACCTCCGGGAAGCCTACTGGCCCTTCATCGGCTTCTTCGTGGCGCTGCTGCTCGTCTTCATCGCCGGGTTCATCCTGGCGACCTTCGTGGGGAAGCGGATTCTCGGGCGATTCGAGAACATGATGGGCAAGTTCCCCGTCGTGAAAGTGATCTATCCCTACGCCCGGCAGGTGGTCGAGTTCTTCATGAAGGAGAAGGCGGTCACCTTCAACACGGTGGTCGCCGTCGAGTACCCGCGCCGCGGGATCTACTCCCTGGGCTTCGTCACCGGGAACGGCCTGAAGAAGATCACGAAGACGACCGGCCGCGACATGGTGAACATCTTCGTGCCGTCCTCGCCGACGCCGGTCACCGGCTACACGATCTTCGTGCCCGTCGAGGACGTGATTCCCCTGCCCATCACGGTGGACGAGGCGGTGCGGATCGCGATCTCCGGCGGGGTGCTCATCCCGGAGCAGCAGCAGAACCCGGAGGACACCCTCGCCAAGTACGGGGACCTGGAGCCGCCCAGCATCACGGTGGAAATCGACCCCGAGGAGATGTCGAAGGTCCTGGAGGGCATCGACGACGCCGACGATCAGGCCGGGGACGACACCTCGCCGGACAGGACCTCCTCGTAGTACTTCTCGTACCGCGTGACGATCTCCTCCTCCGGGAAGCGCTCGACCACGGACTTCCGCGCCGCCTTCCGGAAGGTCTCGTGCCGGTCCGGATCCCCGAGGAGTTCGAGGCTCCGGCGGGCCATCTCCCGGTGGTCGCCCACGTCCACCAGGTAGCCGTTCTCGCCCTCCGTCACCACCTCCGCCAGGCCGCCGGTGTTCGACGCGACGACCGGCGTCCCGCTGGAGAGGGCCTCGAGGGCGGCCAGGCCGAAGGACTCGAACTCGCTGGGCAGGAGGAAGAGGTCGGCCACGCGGAGGAGCGCGTCGATGGACTCGATCTGCCCCGCGAAGACCACCTGGCGCTTGATCCCCAGCTCCTCGGCGAGTTCCACCGCGCGGGGCAGCTCCGGCCCGTCGCCGACCAGGACGAGGCGGGACGGGATCGACTTCCGGATCTCCGCGAAGGCCCGCACGGCGTCCGAGACGCGCTTCACGGGCCGGAAGTTCGACGCGTGGACGATCAGCTTCTCGTCCGCGTCCGCGAAGCGCTGCCGGAACTCCGGGCTCCCGTTGGGAGCGAACCGGTCGGTGTCCACGAAGTTGGGGATGACGCGCATCTCCCGCCGGATGTCGAAGATCCGGGCCGTCTCGTCCCGGAGCCAGTTCGACACGACCGTGACCCCGTCGGACTGGCGGATCCCGAACTGCGTGATCTCCCGGTAGGCCCGCTCCGTGCCGACGACGGTGATGTCCGTGCCGTGGAGGGTCGTGACGACCTTGATGGCGTGGTCCGGGGGCAGCATCTGCCGGGCGAGGTACGCGGAGATCGAGTGGGGGATCGCGTAGTGGACGTGGAGGAGGTCGAGGCCGACGGACTCGGCGACCTCCATGACCTTCGACGCCAGCGCGAGGTCGTAGGGCGGGTACCGGAAGAGCGGGTAGGAGCTGACCTCGACCGCGTGGTAGTGGAGGTTGATCCGGAAGTCCCGCAGCCGGAAAGGCGGGGAGTAGGAGATGACGTGGACGTCGTGGCCGCGCCGGGCGAGGACCTGGCCGAGCTCGATGGCGATCGCGCCGGAGCCGCCGTACGTCGGGTAGCAGACGACGCCGATCTTCACCGCGCATCCCCTCCGTAGGCCGCGACGGGGTCGACGACCGGCGCCGGCCGGGCGTTCCAGAACGGCTCCCCGAACGTCGCGCCGATCATCGAGCCGTAGTGGCGGTACCGGCCCTCGAAGGCGGCGAGGAACTCAGGGGAACTCACCTTGGTCTTCGGCTCCGTGGAGCCGGCGTCGTGGAGTTGGGAACCGTAGCAGGCGACCGCGGCCATCTTCGTCTCCCAGACATCCGTGATGTCCACGATGAACGTCGGCATGAACTCGAAGTGGTTCATCATGTGGATCACCGCGTTCGGGCGGTGGGGCGGCGTGCCGGTGTCGTACTTCGTGAAGCCCGTGGGGTAGTGGGCGGCGGCGACGAGGCGGCCGGCGGCGGCGTGGTCGGGGTGCAGGTCCTCGATCGGCGGGGCGACGACGAGCGTCGGGCGGTGCCGGCGGATCGCGTCGACGACCAGGCGGCGGTTCTCGAGGGAGTCGGTCAGGCCGCCGTCGGGCAGGCCCAGGTTCTCGCGCACGGAGATGCCCAGCACCTCGTCGGCGGCCGCGGACTCTCTCGTCCGCTGCTCCGGCGTGCCCCGCGTCCCCATCTCGCCGCGGGTCAGGTCCACGATGCCGACCGAGTGGCCGCGCGAGACCATCTTGGCGATGAGGCCGCCCGCCGCCATTTCGGCGTCGTC
>JBDLIY010000440.1:0-3600 GCA_039714635.1 Planctomycetota bacterium | reverse complement strand
TCGCGGTGTCCACCGGCAGGAGGACGAGCGCGGCGATCAGCAGCGGCAGTTCCAGCGGCTCCCGCCCCGGGCGCCGCTCCGGCTCCGGCGGGGGAGGGATCTCGCCCGCGGGCCGTCCCGCGGCGCGCGCGAGGCGCTCGATCGACGCCTCGTTCACTCCGCGGGCGGTCGATTCCGCGAGCGGCGGGGCGATCGTCGTCGCGATGGCGGCGCCGCCGTCGTCCCGGCGGACGCGCGCCGTCAGGAGTGTCCCCTCCGGGACCTCGGGCAGCACGCCCTCCCAGCGGTTCGAGCCCGTGCGCGTCAGCGGCACGCGGACCTCCTCGCCGGCGATCTCCACGGTCAGGAGGCTCGGCGGCAGCGCGGACGTGACGACGACGCGCTCCGGCCTCATCTCGATCAGCGGCGGCGCGTTCTCCGGCTCCGGCTCGGCGCCGGCCAGTTGGTTGACGAGGCGGCCGAGGAAGGTGCCGAGGTCCCGCCAGGAGCCCCAGTCGCGGGGATCGGCGGGGATGAGCCCGACCCGGCCGGCGCCGTACCGCCAGAGCAGGAGCGCCGGGTCGCCCTCCTCCGTGACGAGGGCGGTGAGTGCGGGGAAGCGCGCGGTGACCGGCTCCACTTCCTCGAGCGCCGGGAAGTCGAGTTCGGCCGTGAGCGGCAGGGCGGAGGTGGCCCGAACCTTCACCGGGGGCGTCTCGGGCTTCTCCGGCTTCTCGTCCGATGGCTCGGGCGTCGGCGCGCCGGCGGTGAGATCCTCCGAGGGCTTCTCCGGCGGCTTGCGGACCTTCAGCACGCGTTGTGCGTCCATCGTGACGACGCGCGGGAGCCGGCCGGGGTCCCTGGCGTCGTAGAAGCTCCCGCCGCCCCACTCCGCGATCTTGCCGAGCAGCACGGGCTCGTAGTCCGTGCCCACGCCCACGGTCGTCACGGTGATCTTCTGCCGGCGGAACTTCGCAATCAGCGGAGCGAAACCGGAGATCGTGTCCTGGCCATCGGAAACGAGGATGACGTGGCGGATTCCCGACGTCTCCTGTGCGATGCCTTCCAGAGCCGTTTTCATGGCGAGGAAGATGTCGGTCTGGCCCCTTGGTTGGAGATGGATCAGGGCCTTGCGGAGCCCGGAAAGGTCTCCGGCCGGTGCAAACGGACGGATCCACTCCGAGCGATGGTCGAAGGCGAGGACCCCGAGCCGGTCCTTCGGGTCCAGCGCGAGGGCGGTCTGGTAGCACGCGGCCCGGGCCATCTGGATTTTCAGTCCTCTCTGCTCGCTCATCGACCCGGACCGGTCCATCACGATGAGCAGCGAGAGCGTCACCGCTTCCTTGTCCACCTCCGTCGGGCTCGCCCCGGGGTCCGGCGTCTCCGGCGGCTCCTCCGGCGGGGGCGGCTCGGCGGTCTCCGGCGGCGCGGGCTGCGCGACGGCGGGGAACAGATCCGAGACCGGCTTGCCCCGGTAGGAGGCCAGGCCGGGCGGAGCGCCCGACGCGACGAGCAGGCCGCCGCCGGCGTTCACCCAGGCCGGGATCGGCCCGCCGTCGTCCGGCAGCGCGGCGCCGGGGAGGGAGACGACGACGCGCGCGTCGCCGGGGTCGAACGACGTGACGCCTCCGTCCGACGGGACGACCGAGACGTCGAAACCCTCCGCGAGGAGCGCCCGGGCCACGAGGTCGTTCTCCGTGGCCCCGAGCACGAGGACGGGCAGGGGCCCCTGCACCTTCGCCGTCGTGGCCGCCGCCCGGCGGAGCCCGACGGCGCTCTCGGCGATCGCCACGATCTCCCGGTGCCCGGCCGGAAGCTCCAGGTCCTCGAAGGAGACCCGGCCGTCGGTCACGTCCGCGGCGCCGACCTCCTCGCCGTCGACGAGGAGGGTCACCCGTTCCGCGCCGGGCGCCGCGACCGCGATCGTCGCCGGCGTCTCGCTGTTCAACTCGCCGGGCAGTTCGATGCGCGGCGCGCCCGGCCGTTCCCCGCCGGATCCGTTCCCGGCGGTGAGGGGGCGGACACCGGCGGTGCGTCCGGCGGCGACCAGGTCGGTCACGAGGTCCGTCCCGTCGGCCGTCGTGTAGCCGTCCGTCGCGACGACCACGCGCTCGGCGGGATCGACGGCGGCCCGGAGCAGGGCCGGCCGCGGGTCGGACGAGGCGGCGTCTCCGAAGGCCGCCTCGCGGGCCGGGCCTTCCGTCGCGAGGGCGGCGAAGGTCTCGCCGAGCCGGTTCTTTCCCGGCCCCGAGATCGACGAGGATCGGTCCGCCACCAGGACGGAGTCCTTCGGGACTTTCGTCTCGTACGGCAGGTACGGCCCGGCGAGGGCCGCGCCGAGGAGGAGGAGGGCCAGGCCGCGGACGAGGATCGCGGCGACCAGCCGGCCGACCGACGGAAACCCCCGGCGGCCGACGACCCCGACGATCACGACGAGCAGCGCCGCCGCCGCCGCCGCCGCGAGGATCATCGGTCTGTCGAAGGTGACGTCCATGGCCCCGGCCCTACTTCACGAGCATCGGCTCGATCCAGTCGGCGAAGTCCATCACGAAGTCGTCCACGTAGTGCACCCGGAGCGTGATCTTCTCCGCTCCGGAGACGGTGACGGGAGGGATCCGCAGCGGAGTGCCGCCCTCCTTCGTCCGGCGCACCGTGTCGCTGCGGTACTTCGACTTGCCGTCCACGAGAACCTCGAAGACGACGTCGCCCTCGTCCCCCGCGCTGTCGTCCACCGCGACGCGGCTCGTGAAGAGGCGCCACTTCCCGTCGAGGCGGAAGGTCAGGGAAGTTCCGGAGATGACCCCGATCCCCTTCTGGTAGACCTCGCCGCCCACGCGCAGGGGGCGGTCGAGGAACGACCGGTCGACGCGCGGCCGGTCCCAGGCGTAGGTCTCGCCGATCCAGGGAATGATCGTCGTCTTCACCGGCTCGGCGTCGGACAGGTAGACGAAACGGCCGCCCTTCTGGTGGACGGAGAGCAGGTCGCGAAGCGCGATCGTGACCTTCGTGTCCCGCAGGGTCGTCGCGACGAGTTTCTTCCCGTCCGAGGAGATCTCCCGGGCGGTGATGCGGCTGCCGTCGGTCAGGCGCACTTCGGCCAGGCGGCCCTCGGGGACCTCCGGCGCCGGTGCATCGGCGAAGCGCATCTCCAGGAGCTTCCCGAAGTCGAGGGCGTGCTCGTCGTCGACGCGGGTGTGCGCCACCACGGCCCGCGACAGCGTCCTCAGGTACGTCCCCTCGATCCGGTCGAGGCTGTCGTACACGAACACGTCCGCGTCCTGCTCCTCGCCGTCGAACACCGGCTTCTCGGTCGCCTCCTCCCAGGCCTTCGCGAACCTCAGGCCCGCGAGGTCGTCCACGTAGAACGCGAGTCTCCCCGCGATCGGCGACTTCACCTCGACGTGCTCGTCCTTCCCGGGCAGGAGGGAGCCGCGGATCCGGTCCCCGCCACGGAGGAGGACGACGACGTCGTGGTCGCGCGGGTGGGGGGGCGGCGTCGCCTCCCCGGCGCGGGTGTAGCTGACGAGGTCGTCGAGCTTCGCCCGGCGTGTCTTCCCGTCGGCATCCCCGTCCTTGAACTGCACGGAGTCGCCGCCGATCGAAACGAGCTCCGCCCGGTGG
>JBDLIY010000439.1:0-3601 GCA_039714635.1 Planctomycetota bacterium | reverse complement strand
ATCCCGGCGCGTCAGCTCGAGCGATTCGGCCTTCGGGGACCGGAGGTAGACCGGCCGCGAGGACCGGTAGACGAGGTCCGCCTTCACCACCGCGATCTTGCGCGTCCCGGTGGTGTCCGGGAACGGCAGCACGACCCGATCCCCGTCCACGACGCTCGAGTACCGCGTCCGGATCCTGAACTCGCCCTTCGGCGGGATCGGGAAGATGCTCGTGCGGATCGTGTTCCCGCCGATCAACTCGACGAGCCCCGGGTCCTTCCGGCGCCCCACGATCCGGTCGTAGATCCGTCGGGCGGCCGTCCGGTTCATCACCGCGGCGTGGACTTCCTTGCCCCCCATCCAGATGGAGAAGCCGTGGAGCACGGTCCGCGGCGGCAACGGGCAGTTCCAGGCGGCCTCCATCTGCCGGTCGGCCTCGTTGACGAAGGTCTGCTCGATCTCCGTGGAGGCGATGCCGTCGGCGACCGTCACCGTGACGATGTGTTTCTGGAGGTAGACGATGTTGGACAGCGCGGGCGCCGCCGGGGGCGCGCCCGGGTTCCGCGGATCCCGCGGCGCGCAACCGCCCGGCTGTGTCGGGCCGTCGGGCCGCGGGATCGCGGGCTGTTTCGTTTTCTGCCCGTACCGGCCGGGGCCGACCGTCCGCGGGTTCCCCGCGCCGACCGCGCGGCCGGGGTTGTCGTTGACCTTGCCGGGGCCGGCCGGTTCTGTGTGCGGTCGCACGTTCCGCAGGGACTGGCCGAAGGCGAGGGAGGGCAGGAGCAGCAGAAGGGTCGTGACCCAGAAGACCCGGAGGGGAGTCATGGCTCTCTCCTTGAAATGGGGCCTTGGGTTCGCGCGGATGCTTCGTCTCTGTCAACGATACCAGAGCCGGAAGGTTACACCGGGGCTATCTCTCCTCTGGTGAAGGGTGCCTCGGTGACATCACTTCTCCTCTTCGCGGCGCAAGGCCGCGGCCTTGGAGGAGCGAATCACTCCGGTCATTTCTCACGAATTCGCGGCAAGAACTTCGGCGAGGGCTACCCTCGCAAGCGAGCAGGCCCTTGCGATCCTGAACGCATGACTCTCTTCGCCCATCATCCGTGACGGGCGGACGCAGAGCCACCGTGCACAGCTCGACTACAGCCGGCCCGGAAGGGCGGTGGAGGCTGCAGCCCAGCGGAGTCGCGAAGGAGGCCCGAGAGTCGCAAATTTCAGTTGGGCCAGGATATGGGCAAGGTCACGCATGCGCTCTGGCTTACCTCCGGCCACGATGAACCTGTCACTGAAGCTCTTTCGCCTCGGTCCTGGCCCTCTTCGCGCTCGCATGATCCCCTGAGGTTTCCAGAAGCTCGGCCAGCTCAGTCAAGGCGGCTACTGCCTGCTGACGAATGAGCGGGGCGCCAAGCTTGAAGCTGTCGGCCGCGGATCTGAAGCACTTGATGGCTTCAGCCTGGTTGCCCTTCTTGCGCTGTACCCTCGCCACCCCTAGGTAGCAGCGCCCACTCAGTTCGGGCATCGGCATTCCGAGGCTCAAGACCCTCTTCTGCGATTGTTGGTATGCGGAGAGCGCAGCATCCGGCTCACCTGCCATAAGGCGTGCGTCTGCAAACAGGACCTCGGCGAGGGCGAAGATCTCCCTTCGCCGTGAACCGATCCTCGTGAGTACCTGGGTTGCAGCGCGGGCGGATTTCGCCGCTGCAGCGCTCTGCGATTCCGCCAGATCACACGCCGCGATCAGGCAGTGCAGATTCGCCATGACCCTTCGCAACTGTGCGGCGCGAGAAGCCAGGAGACTCCTGGCTTCCTTCGTCCGTCCCTCGCGGATCAGTGCGTCTGCGCGAAGACGTGTGACAAGCTCCGTCTTCGCAGGAGCCCCGGCCAGCGAGCGCTCGGCCAGGCGGAACAGCTCCTGCGCCTTCTTCGGCTCACCCCTGAGGGCCGCCAGTTGCCCACGTCGAATCCTGGTCCCAATCGGGACGAACCGCTCACTCCGCGTAAGGAGCCGGTCCACACCATCCGCGAGGCCTGAGTCCAGGAGAAGACCAGCCAGTTTCAGGCTGACGAGCGCATCCGCTCTGTCCTTCGCACCAGTGCGATCCGCCTCGGAAATCAGCTTGGTGAACGCGCGCTTCGCTTCACCAAGCTGGCCCTTGGCCAGCATGGCGCTCGCAAGTCCGTATCTGGCACGCCTCGCCTGTCGGCTGCTCGCACCGGTGTTGGCGCTGAACATCCGGCCAGCCAGCGCGAAGAGTTCCTCGGCAGCCTCGATTCGCCCATCATCGAGGTGGTTCCAGCCGCGGTTCAATTGGCACAGTGCAATGTCAGGATGACCAGCAGGATGCACCTGCTTCAGGATCAAGAGTGCCAGACCGAACTCTCGCTCTGCGTCCACGAACTCATGCCTCTCATTCAGCACTAGGGCCAGGTGCTCGCGGGCTCGCGCGAGGATGAGTCGATGCTGCTCACCAGCCTGACTGGCCCTCTCAACGGCGAGTTGTGCGCTCACGAGAGCCTGGTCCATCCGATTGGCCGCTCTCCACGAGGCGGCGATGGCGTAGAGATCGTGGGCTTCGACTTCAAGTCTCCGGGGGGTGTGGTCTTCTCTCAGCCGCAGCGCCTTCGAGTAGTGCTTCACTGCCTCAGGATGCCGTTCCTGCTCTGCGTAGACAGACGCCAACGCCTCGTGTGTCTGGGCTGCAGGAATCCCCTTCGAGGTGCCCACCACGGCGAGTGCACGGAGGAGGGTGTTCTCGCATTCCTTGAGGCGGCCCGCTCTGGCGTGCCTGGTTGCCTCTCTCATCAGAGACGCCCAGTCTTCTTCCTGCGCAAAAGCAGTTCCAAGAATCACTAGCGTGAGGCAGACGATGAGACTTCTCATCTGGTATCTCCAGAGAAGGTGTGGTGACACGAGCCCTGACCACTATGCACCTGGCCAGCAGTTTGTGAACCTGGCGATCTACAGACGGTGATGCGAGAAGCATGCGGGACACCCGAAGAATCAAAGCTCAATTCCGCTTTGGTATGCTCGTCGCTCGCTCAGCACTCTGTCGGAGCGACATCAGAATGTCAGTCCAATGCCTATCCCCAACTCTCCGACAGGTCCATCCTCAAATACCCCAGGTGGGAACGGGTAACCTGGTCTATCCTCGAATGGAGAATAGCGTCTGCCCCCCGGACTGAACCCGGCACCGATTTGAAATAGCGCCAGGAAGTGAGCAGGACGCGCGGACCACCTCGGTCGAGGGCCTGCCCATGGCGAGAAATCCGCTCTCAATCCAAGCTGGAAGTTCGAACAGACCCGCTCAGTCGCGGTCTAGTCGAACTTAGAACCTCCGGATCCCGAGCGAGGCGACTTGGTCACCTCTTTCTTGAGTTTCGGCGTCAGAAAGAGCAGGGCGAACGCGGTGCTCAGGACCTTCTCGCTGTAGCGCTTCAGCTCCTTCTTGCCCGTCTTCCACAGGAAGTCGTACTCCCAGGACCCGTCGGCTGATTGGTCCTTGAGGAGCGTCTTCTCGACTTCCATCCTCCAGTCGATCCCGTCAATTGTCTTCACCCGCAGTGGCTGGAGCGCCTCGGAAAGCAACCACGCGTACATGCTGAAGTAATCCTTCCGTGACCC
>JBDLIY010000438.1:0-3605 GCA_039714635.1 Planctomycetota bacterium | reverse complement strand
CCTCCAGTTGTCGTCCCGGCACTTCTCGCACGCACAGTGCGACCAGAGGTTGTAGAGCGCGACCTTGTCGATCGACGGGAGGCGTCTCAGGATCTCGCTCCCCCACCGGGCGCCCCAGGCGACGGAGTCCTCGTGCGCGAAGCAGAGGTGGTTCCTGCCCGGAGCCGTCTTGCCGTCGGCGTCCTTCGCGAAGTGCACGTCGGCGTCCGACGGCCGGAGTACGCGCGGCCGGTAGAGGGCCACGACCTCCACGCCCTTCTTCTTCAGCGCGGCGGCGAGGATCTCGACCGCGGCGAAGTCCGTGCTCGGCCAGAGTCCGGTGATCCAGGAGAAGTCGACCACCACGAGGTCGAAGTTGCAGGACGCGACGAACTCGTGGATCTCTTCGTTAGGAACCCCCTTCCCGACGCTGGAGGAGAGGATGCACATCCCCCGGTACGCCTGGTCGGAGTCGAGTTCCGCCGTCGCGACCGTGGCGGCCAGGGCGATCACCAGGACAACCCGAATGCACATCGCGCACCTCCCGAGTCTCGACTATACGCGACCGTGCATTCCGCGAGACCGGCGCCGGTACGCGTCCCGTCACTTCGCCAGCGCGTCCAGCACGCACTTCGTGGCGGTCAGCAGGATGATCGCCGTCAGGAGGACCTTGATCGCGCGGGCGGGGACGTACTTCTGGCAACGCGCGCCGGCGTACATGCCGACCATGCCGCCCACGCCGAACAGCGTGCCGAGGAGCCAGTCCGGGGAGACCGTGGCGTCGGGGAAGAACGGCGCGATCGCGGTGTAGAACGCCACGCCGGCCGCCGAGGCCACGAAGGTCCCCATCAGGGCGGCGCCGGCCACCGTGTGCACCGGGAGCCGATAGAACGACACGAGGAACGGAGCCATGATCGCCCCGCCGCCGATGCCGTAGATCCCGCCGACGACGCCCACGACGAGGGACAGGAAGAAGACCCCCGGCATCGAGACGCGGTGGGTCTCACCGGCGAACTCGTACTCCAGCACGGCGAGCGTCGCGGTCGTCACCTTCGCGGGAGACGTCTCCCCGGCGTTCCCCCGATCCGACGCGCCTTCCCGCCGCCGGAGGACGTCCCGGGCGAGACGGAGCCCGATGAAGAGCAGCACGGCGGCCACGAAGAGATGGAACGGACCCGGATCCGGGAGCCACACCACGCGGACGATCGCGCCGAGGAACACACCCGGGAGCGTGCCGGCGATCACGGCGAGAGTGAGAGGCCACACCATCCGCCCCTCGCGGACGTACCGGTAGACGCCGCTGGGAATGGCGACCACGTTGAAGAGGTGGTTCGTCGCGGAAACGGACGGCGTCGTGTAGCCGAGGACGCTCACCTGGAAGGGGAGCAGCAGGAACGCGCCGGACACGCCCCCCATCGAGGTGAAGAAGGAGACGACGAGCGCGACGAGCGGCGGGAGCCAGACCGGGGCCTCGATGTCCGCCGTCGTAAAGACCATGGCGCAGACTCTATCCGTGGGCGCCGCGCGGGTCGCGGGGAAAGTGGAACATCGACGCCTGTCATCAATGTTCCGCTCGGCGGTGTTTTACGGGAGGGGGAGGCCGCCGGGGGGGCCCATCTTCTCGAACTCCCAGAGATCGCGGATCGGGTAGCCCTCGTAGCCGCGGTCCGGGAGCTTCGGCTTGTGCTCGCGGACCCTGTCGACCGCGTCGAGGTGGACCCGGACCAGGCGGTACCCCCGCGAAAGGTACAGGCCGGCGGCGCGCAGATTGTCGTTCGTGAAGAGAGCCCAGGCCCGACCGAGGCCGAGATCGTGGAACTTCTGCTCGATGGCCTCGAGCAGGCGACGGCCGAAACCGCGACCGCGGACGACCGTGTCGAGAGTGACGATCTGGCCCGACGGTCCGTCCACGTGGTACGTCACCAGCCCGACGATCTCGTCGTGGCGGTCCACCAGGGCGAGCCCGCTGACGTCGGCCGGGTGATAGACCGTGTCGATGCAGACGACCACGCCGAACCAGCGCTCGTTCCAGATCTCGGCGATCTCGTCCGTCATCGCCGGGCGAAACCGCATGTCGTGCTTGCGAAGTGGTGCCATGGCTGCCTCCATCCGGATCATACGGGGGATCGGCGGCCGCCGCCAGACCCCGCGGCACGTGGCGGAAGGTGACGGCGCACCCCGGGTCTGTGACAATAGGGTCGCCTTGATCGAAGGAGATTCGAGATGAACGACCAGCCGCCCCCCCCGGCCAACCCCATGGACGGCATGTTCGCCATGGGCGCGGGCATGATGGTCCGCATGATGCCCACCTGACTGAGCACGATGCTTCCCGCTGTGCCCGGGAAGGAGAGGCCGGGGTTCGTGACGCGCGTGTTCGCCACGCTGATGGAACACGGGACGTCCGGACTGCCGGAGGAGGAGTTCGAGGCCCTCCGCGAGAAGTTGCGGAAGATCCTGGACGAGGCGAAACCCGGAGCGGCCGGCGACGCGGGCGGCGTGCCGCCGGCGCCCGGCGGCGGGTGAGCGGGCGGTGATTGAATCCCTCCGGCGGAGGGATGGGAACGAAGGAGATCCGGACATGATGGGCCCGGAGATGATGTCGAAGATGATGCCGCAGGGACTCGGGATGATGCTCTCGACGCTCCCGCGGGAGGAACGCCTGGAGTTCGCGAAGGGCGTCGTCGCGCAGGCCTGTGAGGGGCTGGGCGAGAAGGAGCGGCGCGAGTTCCTCGAGAGCCTCGCGCAGGAACTCGATCCCTCCCCGGAAGAGGAGTAGCCTCCCGGCCAGGATGGATCGCGAAGACCGCATCGAGTTCTACGACCGGCGTACGGGCGAAGTCCGGACCGAGCAGGTCCTGGGCGACGCGTTCATCAAGTGGGCGTACCGGACGCTCTCCGGACGCCTGGTCGGACCGCTCGCCTTCGGCACCTCGATCCCGAGCCGCGTCCTCGGCTGGTGGTTCGACCGGAGGTGGTCCCGCCGCCGGATCGCGAAGACGATCGCCGACCTCTCGATCGACGCCTCCGAGTTCGCCCGCGCGCCGGAGGAGTTCCGGAGCTTCAACGACTTCTTCACGCGCGAACTCACGGACGGGGCGCGGCCGTTCCCCGACGACCCGAAGCTCCTGCCGAGCCCGGCCGACGGTCGGCTGCTCGTCTACCCGGCGGCGGACGGCGGGACGCCGGTGCCCGTCAAGGGCGTCGAGGGACCGCTCGGCGACCTGTTCGACCGGCCGATCGACGAGTTCGACGGCGGGTCGGCGGCCGTCGTGCGCCTCTGCCCCGCCGACTACCACCGGTACCACTTCCCGTGCGACGGCACCGTGGTGGAGACCCGCGCGATCCGCGGGCGCTACGACTCCGTCAACCCGATCGCGCTGGCCGCGCGGCCGCGCGTCTTCGCGCGCAACAAGCGCGAGATCACGCTGATCGACACGGATGCCTTCGGCCGCATGGCCTTCGTCGAGGTCGGCGCCTTCGGCGTGGCGGGGATCCACCGGACCTGGTCGGGTCCCGACGTCACCCGGGGCCGGGAAAAGGGCTACTTCGACTTCGGCGGCTCGACGATCGTGCTCCTGTTCCGGGCCGGAGCGGTAACGTTCGACGCCGACCTGCTCGAGCAGAGC
>JBDLIY010000437.1:0-3607 GCA_039714635.1 Planctomycetota bacterium | reverse complement strand
CGGAGCGGCTGCTCTCCCCGGACACGCAGTCAGAGCCGATCGTCATCAAGCTCGGGAAGGGCTACACGCTGACGGGGAAGGTCACGAACTCGAAGGACGAGGTCGTGGCGGGCCGTGTCCTCGTCACGCCCGGGACCGCCGGCTTCACCTGGGGTTCTTCGTTCCTGCGTCACTCCGTTTTGATCGACGAAGCGGGGATATACCGGCTCGAGGGCCTGCCGCCCGGGCCGTCCTCCCTCGTCGTCGCGCCCGAGACGGGCACTCCGGTGCCGGCGGGCGCCGTCAAGATCCCCGATCTCGAGCGCTACGACATCCGCATCGGCGAGGGTGCGAAGATCGAGGGGACGATCACCGACGAGCAGGGCGAGCCGATCCAGGGCGCCGAGGTCCGCGCGACGCTCTACCGCGACATGGGCAATCAGTACTTCGGCGCCTCGGCGATCTCGGACGAGGAGGGGAAGTACCTCCTTCCCGAGCTTCCGGCCGGCAACCTGAACGGGGTGATCGTCGTCTGCCAGGGCTACGCCCGCTATCCGCCGCCGGGCGAGTTCCGGGAGAACCAGGTGCTCAGCGCGGGGACCTCCCTCCGGATCGACATCAAGCTGAAGAAGGGTGGCGCTCTCAGGGGGAAGGTCACGCGCAAGTCGGACGGCAAGGCCCTGTCCGGCGCCCGCGTCGTCGCGATCCCCCGGAGTTCCTGGGGCGGCGGGGCGCAGGAGAACTCCACCACGGCGGAGGACGGCACCTACCGGATCGAGAACCTGGCGCCGGGCGAGTACGCGATCCAGGTGCTCGCCGAGGGTTGCTTCCAGCCCGACTTCCCCAACCCCTGGCAGGCCGGTCGTGCCGGCCAGAAGCTGGACGACAAGTGGAAGGTGAACATCCCGCTCGACGGCGGCGAGACCGAGAAGGACCTCGAGCTGGAGATCGGCGGCGAGATCTCCGGTTGGGTGGAGGACAACCAGGGCGAGCGCGTCTCCGGCGTCTCGATCCGCGTCTCCAACGTCTCGAACCAGCTGCCCGTGCTGACGGACAAGAAGGGCGAGTTCAAGGTCACGGGCGTCAAGGGCGGGAATCGGATCCGGGTCTACGCGAATGCCCCGGGGCGGTGGGCGCGGACCGATCCCCCGATCTCCGTCTCGCCGGGTGGGAAGGTGGAGGGGGTGGTGCTCCGCCTGAAGGCGACGATCAAGGTGAGCGGTATCGTCGAGACGTCGGACGGCAAGCCGCCCGAGGGCGGGGTCGTCCGCGTGGTGAACGGAGATCCGCGCCGGAACAAGTGGCTCCTGAGGTCGGGCGGAAAGAGCGTTCCGGTGGGACCGGACGGTGCGTTCGAGGTCGAGAACGTGACGCCGGGCCTCATCTCGGTGATCGCTTCGGCTCCCGGCTACATGAGGGGCTTCTCGGACGCGAGGACCGTGTCCGAAGGCACCGACATGGAAGGCGTCCACGTCATCCTCACGGCGGGACACGGGATCTCGGGGTTCGTGCGCCTGAAGACGGGGGAGCCGGTGGCGCACGCGGAGATCTCGGTCCACGAGGACTCGGGCGGCTGGTACTACGGCGAGAACGGCACCGTCGCGCAGACCGACGACCACGGCCACTTCACGATCGATGGCCTCGGCGAGGGCAAGTACCGCGTGAACGCCCGCAAGGAGGGCCTCTCCCCGGCGAGCAAGAGCGGAATCCGTCCGACCACCGGTGAGGAGGTCCAGCTCGAGATGCAGGCCGGCGGCGAGATCTCCGGTCGCGTCTTCGACATGCAGGGGAACGGCGTCGGCGGGCTCCACGTCAGCCTGCAGGTGCTGCAGGGGCGCCAGCCGCCCGTGATGCCCTCGACGAGCACCTCGGGGGACGGCACATTCAAGCTCACGGGCGTCCTCGACGGCTACTACCGTGTGAACGTCGCCCCCGGCTGGAACAGCCGGCTGAACTTCACGCAGGGCAGCCACGAGGGCGCGCGGCCGGGCGACACCGGCATCGAGATCCAGGTCCAGCTGGGGCAGAAGATCTCCGGCCGGGTGATCGACGGCGCCGGTCAGCCGATGGGCCGGATCCGCCTCTACTCGAACCCGGTGGAGGGAGGCAGCCGCTCCTCGAACACGCAGACGGACGCGGATGGGACCTTCGAGCTGGTCGGCCTCTCCTTCGGCAGTCACAACATCAGGGTGGAGGCGCGCGGAGAGTTCGCGAGTGTCACGGAGCCGAACGTGGGCGCGGGGACCGAGGGGATCACGATCACGATCGGCAAGGCCCAGGTCATCGAGGGCATCGTCGTCGACATGAACGGCACGCCGGTGAACGGCGTCTCCATCAACGCGCGGCCGATGCCCGGCTCGACCGGCACGCATCGCTGGTCCCGGACGCGCAACGACGGCACCTTCAAGGTCACGCGCCTCGCCCCGGGGAACTACCAGCTCACTTTCACCGCGACGGGCCGCTTCGCGACCCAGACCATCTCCGACGTCGCGTCCGGCGCCAGCGGCGTGGCGGTCCAGATGTACGTGGGTGAGATGATCGCCGGGATCGCCGTCGACCGGGCGGGGAAGCCCGTGCGCGGCTCGCGCATCAAGGCCGTGCCGATCCACGGCGGGCCGTCCTCCTCCGCGAGCACGAACCACGAGGGGAAGTTCAAGATCGTGGGTCTGGAGCAGGGCCCGCACCGCCTGACGGCCTCCGCGAACTCGGCGGGTTATCTGCTCGAGGAGCCGGTGGAGGCGGAGACGGGGAAGAAGGACGTGAAGCTCGTACTGCACCTGGGGCTCTCGATCCGCGGCCAGATCGTGGACGCGACGGGGCGGGGCGTGCGCGGCTGGGTCTACATCGTTTCGGGTGGCGGCTCCTACCGCGGCCGCTGGTATTCGGCGGACCGCGACGGCAACTTTTCGATCGTCGGCCTCCCGGAGGGCAAGCTGAAGATCCGCACCTGGGTCTCGGGCTACGAGCAGATCGACACGGAGTGCTACGCCGGAAACCAGTCGGTGCAGTTGCAGGTCCGCTAGCACAACGGCGAACCGCCCGCGTCTCCTCCATACGGAGTCAGGGCAAACCGCGCACCCTCGCCCTGACTCCTCTTCGCGCACTCCTTCTCGTACAATCCGTGGCATGGCCAATGACAGCGTCTACGTGGACTCCTCCTCCGTCCCCTGGCGGGACACCCCCTTCGTCGGCGTCAGCTGGAAGAAGCTCCTCTTCGACCGGGAGACCGGCCGGTCGGCCGTCCTCGTGAAGTTCGAGCCCGGCGCCGTCTACGACGTCCACCGCCACCCGGCGGGGGAGGAGTACCAGGTGCTCGAGGGTTCCCTCGAGGACGGCGGGCGTACCCGGGGCGCCGGCACCTGGGTCTCGCATCCGCCGGGCTCGGTCCACCGCCCCTCGTCGAAGGAGGGTTGCGTCCTCTTCATCTCGCTCCCGGAGCCCGTCGAGCCCCTTTCCGACGACGAGTGCCGCGAGTTCCTCGGGCTCGACCGGTAGAACCTTGATGCGGTCCCTCGTCCTCCTCGGCGGCGCCCTGGCCCACGACGGACGGTCGATCCGCATCGTCCGGAGCCTGTCACGCGCCGGCGAGGTCGACGTTCTCGGCCTCGATTTCCGTCCGGAGGACGCG
>JBDLIY010000436.1:0-3617 GCA_039714635.1 Planctomycetota bacterium | reverse complement strand
TCGAAGTCCCGGTCGACGCGGATCCAGCAGGGCTCCGGCCAGAACCGCGCGGCGAGGAGGAGCGTCTCGGTGCCGAGCGTGCGCTTCATGTACCGGACGCCCTTCTCCCCGGCGATCGGCGTGACGCCGGCCGGTGGAGTCTCGCTCGTGGGGAGCGTGACCAGCGGGTAGCCAGGGACCTCTTCGACGACGTACTCGAGGTCGGCGACGACCTCGGACGGCGCGGCGGGAACGGACGGCGCGATCGCCCCGAGGACGAAGGCGAGGAGGAGGTTCCGCGAAGTGATCATGGGGTCGCCATGGTACCCCGCCCGCCCGTGCGTACGGAGAGGGGAGGCGGCGGCTGGACGAAAAGGCAGCAGCCGTGTGCGGTCCTGTGAATGCTCAGAATGTCCCGTGCCTTCTTGACCTCATCGGACACGACCCATTTCGTCTCCTTGGCAATGCGCTTTCGCTTCGGGGCACCCTCCTCGGACCCGCGACCCCACTTCTTGATCTCGCAGACCCATGCGACCGGGAATGAGTCAAAATGCTCCTCTGAACCTCGCTCAGCGCCGCTCGAGGGTCGTCCTCACGACGTTCTTCATGCGAATGGCCTGCTCGGCCCCCTGATGCTTGAATTGCCTGCAAATCTGACTATCCGGTGCTCAGATCTGCAGCCCTATTGACTTCTTGAGCACTGGGTGCCCCTGCGCAAGGTGGCGGAAGCGGCCGACGAGTCGTGGCGAGGAGGGATGGTCGTCACCCTCGGCGACCGGCTGGAGCTTCTCGACGCAGACCACGACATCTGGAGCGTCCCCGTCCACCGACTGCTGTGACACGGCCCGTGGACTACTCCGGGGGGCTGAACCGGATCTGGAAAGACCACACCGGGCAGTTGTAGTCGCCGGGGACGATCTCCTTGCCGTTCACGATGAGCCGGGCGCGCTCCCGACCAATCTCGTGGACGGTGCTCACACCGGTGGTGTCGGACCACGCCCGCTGCCAGAGGAGGACGTACCGCCCGAGGGGCAGCGGGACCTGCGCTCCGACCGAATGTGCGGTCGTCGCCGAGGACGCGCCGCGCGGAGGCACGCTCTTGCGCGACACGGGGCCGCCCATCTCGCTCCACCCGTTCTTCGTCCTGCTCCGGATGTGCAGCAGGCCCAGCGTCGACTTCGCGAACCCGGGCACCGCGTCCCGGACCGCCGCGACGGCCTTCTCGCCCCCCACCGGCTTGACGTACTGCGTGAGCACGTCCTCCCCCGGTATGAACTTGAAGGACAACTCGAGGTGCACCGTCGTCGGCTCGGACACGCCGCTCGAGTAGGCGAGACTCGTCCCGACCGGCTCTCCCTTTACGAACTCGACGCGGTCCCCCCAGAGGACCTCGACCCTCCCGGGACCCCCGCAGCGGACCTCGGCGGAGAACGACTCCCAGCCCCGACGCTTCGAATCGGGATCTGGAGGAAGGATCACGCACACCGCCTCGCCGGGCTTCAGGGCGGGCTCAGCGGCCTCCGGAGCGGGCTCCACGGGCACCGGGTCAGCCGGCGGCGCGGGCGTTTCGGCGGCGCAGGCGCAGAGGAGGAGAGCAACCACGAGCGAGGTTCCGACGACTCTCACGGAACGCCTCTTTCGAAGAGACCAGCCCCGGGACACGCTCAGTCCCTCCTGCCGAAGTGGTGCCGGAGGAACTCCTCCGCATCGTCCACTTCGTACTGGATCTCTATCGTGCCCTCGACGAGGTAGAGCACGGCCCTGGGGATGCCCACGACGGTCAGGCAGAGCAACGTGAACAGCCCCCAGTTGCCCCGGAACTCCCGCCTCGCGATCCTGTCCATGGCGCCTCTCCTCTCTCCGACCCAACGCTTCCGAATCCGGATCCTCGACGGGTACGCGTCCGCCGTCAACCCCCGACCGCCCGGCCCTCCCACTCCTCCCGCAGGATCGCCGACGTCTTCATCCCGGGATCGTCTCACGTCGGGCCGACGAGATGAAACCTCACGATCACCGGGTAGTGGTCGGAGCCGATGTCGGGGCCGGTCTCCCGGGACTCGATCACGATGTCGTCCGAGTGGAGGCAGTGGTCGATCGGGATCCAGAGGAGCGGCAGGTTCGCCGGCCACGTCGGCTTCACACCCCGGCCCCGGGTCGAGTCGATCAGGCCCGTGCGGTCGAGCAGTCGGCGGTAGTGGAAGGACCACGGCGTGACGTTGAGATCGCCCAGCAGGAGCAACGGGCGGCGATCGGCGTTGACGAACTCGGCGACCCGCTCGAGCTGTTCGTCCCGCCAGAGCACGTACTGCCGGTTCCCGGGCGGGACCGGATGCGTGCCGAGCACGTGCACGAGCCGGCCCTCCAGGTCGAGCGTGGCGAACACCGACGGCACGTCGGCCTCCCCGAGGGTAACGATCTTTGCGCTCGCGAGAGGCCGCTTGCTGTACAGCCCGATGCCGAAGTTGTCCCACCTCGGGCGGAGGACGACGTGGGGATGGGTCTGTTCGAGCGGGGCCAGCCGGTCGGCCCACTCGCCGTCGATCTCCTCCAGGACGACGAGGTCCGGGTCATACTCCGCGATCACCGCCAGCAGCCGGCCGGCGTCGCCGGAGCCCGTGTTGACGTTCGCGAGCATGGCCGTAATCGTCGGCGAGGCGCGCTCCGCGGAACCGGCCGCGGGGCCGAAGTACAGCGGAGCGATGACGACGAGGTTCGGGATCGCGAGCAGAGAGAAGATCGCCACCGACCGCCATCGCCGGAGAAGGGCCGCCGCCGCGACGACGAGCGCCAGGCCGAGGAGGTACTGGACGCGGAAGTGGGCCAGCAGGTCGAGGGGCCACCAGAGCGACCCGAAGAAGCCGGCGATGGTGGCGGCACCGGCCAGGAGGCCGGCCGCCACCAGGAACAGGTGGAGCCACGCAGACAGAACGGTCGGGAACCCGCGCCTCGACACCATGGTACGAAGATACCTCCACCCGGATCCGGGATCACTCACTCGGGCGCCGTGGAAGATCGGCGGCTTGAAGACCGGCCCCTCATTGACGTATTGCGGCGCAATTTGACATCGAACATGCCAGATTTCGGCAATCCGCCGCATCAGAGCCCCCACGCTCCGACGCAGCCCTCACTCCCGCGGCGGTTCCCGCCGCATCCGCTTCGTGCCGCCGCGGTGCTTCTTGTCCTGGATGCGGCGCTCCTTCGAAGCCCTCGACGGCCTCGTCTTCTTCCGCTTCCTCGGGATCTTCACCGCGTCGGCGACCATCTTGCCCAACTTCGCCAGCGCGTCCTCGCGGTTGCGCTCCTGGTGCCGAAATCGCGAGGAGGTGACGACGATCGCGCCGTCCTTCGTCAGGCGGTTCGCGAGCTTCTCCTCGAGGCGGGCCAGCTGATCCTCGCTGAGGACCTTCGAGTTGCGAGGATGCCAGTGGAGCACCACCTTCGTCTCCACCTTGTTGACGTTCTGGCCGCCGGGGCCCCCGGAGCGCGCGAAGTCGACGTCGATCTCGTGGTGCGGGATCCTGACCGGCCCCGCCTTCAGCCCGTTCGTCTCGCCCATGTACTTCGCGCCTCCGCGATCGTCGCGTTCACCGAGATGCCCCGCCAGGAGTTCCCGGCGAGGAGGATACCGCGGTGCGGGC
>JBDLIY010000435.1:0-3652 GCA_039714635.1 Planctomycetota bacterium | reverse complement strand
ATCGGGGCGGGGACAGCCTGAACGTCTTCGAGCGGATCCTCGTGACGGTCCGACCGGAGAAGCCGGAATACGGTCCCGGCGAGCTCTGCCGGCTGACCATCACGACGAAGAAGGACACCGGAGATCCGGTGCCGGCCGAGATCGCCCTGGCGGTCGTGGACGAGGCGATCTTCAGACTGGCGGCCGACAAGTCGAGTCCGATCGCGACGTTCTTCCGTCCTTCCGACCGGCCTCACCTCGTGCGGACCGGCACCTCGCTGGATTTCCGGCACCAGGGATCGACGTCCACGATCCCCGCCGATCTCCTCGCGGAACGGGATCGCCGGAAGAACGCGGCGGAAACCGACGACGACGTGCCGGTCTACCTCGAGGAGGAGATGCTGGCCGATGGGGAAGACGAGAAGTTCGAGGGGCCGGAGACGGACTCGGTGATCGGCATCGGCGGGGGAGCGGGAGGAGCGTTCGGCGGCCGCGGGGGCCATCGCAACCTCCGGGCGGAGGGGGGCGGAGGGAGAACCGCCAGCGCGTACGAACCACGGGCCGACTTCGAGGACACCGCCGCCTGGCGTGCGCGGGTCCGGACCGACGCGGCCGGGAAGGCGGTGGTCGAGTTCACGCTGCCGGACGACCTCACGGAATGGCGGATCACGGCCCGCGGCGCCAGCCGGGGAAACGCGTGCGGGGAGGCGCGGGCGACCGTGACGACCTCTCGCCCGCTCGTCGTCCGGAGCGCGCTGCCCCGTTTCCTCCGCGAGGGGGACGAGCTCCTGGCGGCGGCCGGCGTCGTCAACGGCACCGATCGCGGGCTCTCCGCCGACGTGACTCTCCGCACCGGCGAAGAGGACGCGGCCCGCGCGGCCGTCGCCCTCGAACCCGGCGAGGAACGGCACGTGGACTGGCCGATGGCGGGCGCGGCGCCGGGCCGTCTCTCGTGCGAGGCGCGCGCCGAGGAGAAGGACGGTGAACTCGCGGACGCGGAGCGACGGGAAGTCTCCGTCCTGGCGTTCGGCGTCCCGTTCCGGAGCGGCTTCGCCGGCCTGTCGAAGGACCCGGGGGAGCGGGGCGTCGAGGTGCCGGACGACTTCGTCCCGGGAACACTCTCCCTGACCCTGCACGTGGCCCCGAGCCTGGCCCGCGCCGCCCTGGACGGTCTGGCCGATCTCGAGGCGTTTCCCCACGGCTGCACGGAGCAGACGGTCAACCGCTTCCTCCCGGCCCTCGAGGCCGCGGCCGCGATCCGGGAACTCGGTCTTTCCGACGGAGACGCGATTCCCGGACTCGAGAAGACCGCGCGGGCCGGCGCGCTCAGACTGACCTACCTCCGCAATCGGGCGGGGCTCTGGGGCTGGTGGGCGCAGGGGAACGGGCACCCGCAGATGACGGCGTACGCCCTGCTGGCCCTCGGCCGGGCGCGCCAGGCGGGGATCGGGTTCTCACCCGCCGTGATCCCGGCCGCGGTCTCCGCGTTGGGGAAGTGGAAGGACGACGATCTCCAACCGGACGACCTCGCGTTCCTCCATTACGCGAGATCCGTGGCCGCGCGCGCCGCGGGCCGAGCGGACTTCATGCGCCTCTCCGGCTGCTACGCCGATCGCGCCCGGCTCGGGGCGCGGGGTATCGCCCACCTGCTGCTCGCCTACCAGGCGCTCGGGGAGGCGTTCCAGATCCCGGTCCTCGCCGGAGACCTGGCCGGCCGGCTCGAGAGACCGTCGCAGTTCGACACCGAGACCCTGGGCTGGGCGCTCCTCGCGCTGGCCGCGGACGACGCGAACTCGAAGACGGTCGGCGCGATCGCCGACGAGATCCTCCTCCGGCGGCAGGGACGCGGGTTCGGGACGACCCGGGAGACCGGAGCGGTCGTGATGGGCCTGGCCCGGCTCGCCCGGGCCCGTGGGCTCACCGAGACGACCGCGACTTTCACGGTCCTGATCGACGGCGCGGAGGTCGCGTCCGGTCCGGTTCCGCCGGGCGCCCTCCATCTGCCCGCGGGCGATCTGGCGCCGGGCCGGCACCGTGTCGAGGTCCGCTTCGACACGGCCGGGACCATCTCGTACGCCGTCTCGCTGGAAGGGATCCGGCGGACGCCGCCCGCGGGTACTTCGGCTCTCACGCTGAGCCGGAAGCACACTCTCGTGCCCTGGGTCCACGATCCGTACGCTTCCTTCGTGGAGTCTCCGATCCGCGGGGCCCGTCCGATGCAGGAGTCGGAGGTGTCGGTCGTACGGACGGGTGAGCTGGTCCGGGTGACGCTGGAGGTCGAAAACCGCGACCGCCTCGACCACCTCGTCGTCTCGGACGCGCTGCCCGCCGGCTTCGAGCCCGTGGCCTGGGACGCGAAGTCGACGGGGGCCTCGGAGTCCGTGCGGTACGACGACCGGATCCTCTTCTTCTTCGACCGGGCGCCGAAGCGCGTCCGGATCACCTACCTCCTGCGCGGAGAGGCGCCGGGCCGGATGCGGATCCCGCCCGCGATCGTTTTCGCGATGTACCGGCCGTCCGTGGCGGCCTGGTCATCCGCGGCCGCTCTCGACGTCGCGGGGCCGGATGACGAGATCGATCGCGATCCGCTCGCCGGGCTCTGGGCGACGGACCTGTGGGACCTCGCCATGGAGAAGCAGATCTCGGGAGATGCAGCCGGGGCCGCGGAGGTCATCGAGGCGCTGTTCGTTCGCTTCAAGCTCCCTCACGACTCCCGCCGGGCCGCGTTCCGCATGCTGGCCCGGATCCGGCAGTCGATCTCCGATCACGCCGCCGCGGTCGCGTGCTTCGAGCGCCTCCGCGCCCGGGACACCGGCTTCGCGACGACTCTCGACGATGAGAAGGTCCTGGCCGCGTCGTTCATGGCGCTCGGGCGCCACGGGGATGCGATCCGGTCGCTGGAGCGCGCGGCCTGGCTGCTGTACGGGACGGAGGAGAACATCCCGTCCGACCTGGAGGCGTCCGCGCGCGTCGCCTTGAGAGCCCGGCTTCTCGATCGCTACCCGTTCTCCCCCTACGTCGCAGGCGCGTGGAGCGCGCTGGCCAACTCCCGCCTGGCGGTCTGGGAGGCCGTCGCGGAGCGGGGCGGCGAGCCATCCCCCGACGACCTCGGGCCGATGGAGGAGTTCATCGCGAGATACCCGGACTCCGTCCAGGCGCCACCGGGCGCGTTCCGTCTCGTTCGAACGAGGCTGCGGTCGAAGCGATGGGCCGACCTCGCGCGGGAGTCCGCCGTGTTCGCGGAACGGTGGCCCGACCATGTCCTCGCCGACGATGCGGACTGGTTCCGCGCGTTCGCCCTCTTCGCGGAGCGGCGCTACGACGAGGCCGAGGCGGTCGCCCGGTCGAGCCTGGCGAAGGAGTACCGCACGAAGGACGGCCGGAAGGCGAAGACCGGATTCGAGCGGAACCTGATCCACATGCGCGCCCAGGTGGCCCACATCCGCGGCCGCATGAAGGAGGCGGCCGAGTTGTACCGCCAGGTCGCCGAGTACACGCCGGATGCCCGTGAGTCCCTGCGCCAGCTTACCGAGAAGCGGATGTCCGTCGCGGAGGTGACGCGGGCCGCGCCCGGAGAGAAGGTCGCGCTTCCGCTCACCGCCCGGAACGTCGGCGAGGTCATCCTCGACGTGTACGCCATCGACCTGCTGACGTACTTCACGCTGACGAAGGA
>JBDLIY010000434.1:0-3663 GCA_039714635.1 Planctomycetota bacterium | reverse complement strand
CGCCACGATCTCACCGGCCACGATGACGCCGGCCTCCCGAACTCTCGTCACCACCGCGCGCATCAGGCGAACTCCTCCGCCAGGCCGTCCTTCGCCGACCGAAGCGTCCGGAGCGCCGCGGCGAAGACGTGCCGGTTCCAGCCCTCGGTGAAGATCCGGAGGGTGAGGTTCAGGAAGGCCTCGTCCTCGCCCAGGCCACCGCCCGCCGGGTCCCCGTCTCCGGAGATGGACACGCACGCGCCGTAGCGGGAGGTCACGTCGAGGATCCGCCCGGGGTTCTCCCCGAAGAAATCCCGGTCCACGACCAGGACCAGGGACAGGGACAGGTGGTCCGCGCTCGCCGGCGCCGCCGCGAAGACCATCTCCCCCTCGCCGCTCGCCGGTGCGAGCACCGCGCGCAGGCCGCCCGCCGGCGCGGGTCGATCCTCGCACGTCAGGCCCTCGCGGGAGGCGTGGAGGCGGAGGCTCGCGCGGAGCGCGGCGACCGGAAGCGTCTCTCCGTTCTCGTCGCTCATCCCGGGGATTGTATATGCTGGCCGCCCCGTGGAGACGACCGACTTTCCCTTCGACCGCACGAAGCTCGAGACGCTCGAGTACGAGTCCCTGATTCCCCTCTACGAGCTTCGCCTGCAGGAGGAGGCCGACGACATCCCGGCCATCTACTGGCTGGGCCACGCGTACACGCGCGTCGGGCGTTGCGAGGACGGCCTCTCGATGGACCTTCGGCTCTCACGCCTGATGCCGGACGATCCGACGGTGCAGTACAACCTGGGCTGCAGCTTCGCGCTCACGGGGCGGGCGGACGAGGCCTTCGAGACGCTTTCGCGGGCGGTCAGCCTGGGGTACCGGGACGTGGAACTGCTGATCGCCGACGCGGATCTCGATTCGATCCGCGACGACGATCGGTTCGGGGAACTGCTCGGGCGACTGCGGGACCCGACAGGATCAGAATAGGCGCGCCACCTGCCCCCCCCGGAAACCGACTTCAACGCCGTTCAAAACGTCGTTTGCCAGCCGAGGAGCACATCCGGTGTTCGAAGCTCCACGCGGAGGGAGCGGCGGCCGACCAGTAGCAGGCTGTCGGGCGAGGCCGTATCCAGCCAGGGAACCCGTTACGCCGACAGCCTGTCAGTAGCCGCGGTCGACGAGGGTGTCGAACCAGCTCTGCCACTTGCCGACGGCGACGTCGCGCTGGTCCGGCTCTCCGTCGTACTCGAAGCCGAAGTCGAGCTGCGTCAGGAGCAGGAGCGCCTCGTGCGCCTTGTAGCGGTTCCGGATGTCGTCGTCCTTCAGCCCGGCGATCAGGGCCGGGTAGCCCGCGTTGTCACCCATCACGCAGATGGTGGTGGCGATCTCGTACCGGACCGGCGCCACTTCGTCGTCGAGGTGATCCACGAGATCAGGGATCGTCCGGCGGTCCCGGATCAGGCCGAGGATGAACGCGATGCTGCCCCGCGTGCGCGGCGACTTGTGGTCGAGGCCGGCGAGCAGGAACGGGATGGCCGGCTCACCGATGTAGGCCAGCCGCTTCATGTTCTGGTAGAGCTCGGCGTCCGCCTGGTACTGGAGGTTGTAGATCCGGGTCTGGATCTCTTCCTCGAGGAACTTGGCGGCCCGTTCGTACTTCTCCGGGTCCTCTTTCGTCGGCTCGCTGTAGGTCGTGACGCAACCCGCGGCCACGAACATCGTGATGGCGATGGCAATCAGCCTGGACGGTGCCTTCATGGTTTCCTCCACTTGAACTGCGACCGTTCAGGTTCCTATCGGACCGGGGGCCGCCCTCGCTTGAGCCGATCCGCGAGGAAAAGAAGGAGGGCCAGGCCCGCGAGGAACGGCGACGCGTCACGCGAGCCGTCTCCTCCGTCCACCCCGCCGCCGCCGAACCGGCGCGAAAGTTCCTCCAGAGCGACGGAGTCGGGGCCCGAAGCGCGAAACTCCGCGGGCCAGGGCACCGACAGGCCCGCGCGGACGACCCGGCCGTCCGGAGCCGCGAGGTCGATCCACGCGGCGCCGGGCGCGGCGGCGGGCATGGCCGCCTCGAACGTTCCCGGCCCCGTCGCCGTGAAGGAGATCGGGACCCTCGTCCCGGCCGCATCCACGAGGAAGCCCGACGCCGAGGGCGCGTCCAGATCCAGCGCGGCGGTCAGGCGCCGCCCGTCCGCGCTCACGAAAAACCGCGCGGCCGAGAGCGAGGCCGGCCGCGCCGCCGCCTCCACCAGGGCCCCCGTCAGCGCTCCGGGCATCGCGGCCAGGTCCGCCGTCGAGACCACCGCCCGCCCCAGGCCGTACCGCCGCCCCGCGGTCACCGGGGCATCCTCGTCCGTCACGTGCCAGATCGTCGCGCCCTCGCGCGCCCAGGTCCGCACGATGTCGGTGGCCGGCGCCGGCTCGACGACGGGCAGGCCGCCGGCACCGGTCGCCCGGACCTCCCTCTCGCCCCGGAGGATCCGGTCCTTCCCCTGGAGTTCGAAGAGAGCCCGCAGGAACCCGTCCCTCACCTGGCCGGCCTCCGTGACCGGCACCGCGGCCGCCCCCGGACCGCCGAGTTCGTCGAGGAGAGCCCGATCCGCGTCCTCCCCGACCGCGAAGCAGACGACGCGCGCCCCCGTGTTTCGCAGCGCGGCCGCCGCCTCGCCGACCGCCGAAGCGCTCTCGCCTTCCCGGCGGCCGTCGGTGAACAGCAGGACGAGTCGCTTCTCCGCCTCCACCTCCCGCAGGGCCTCCCGCGTGAAGAGGAGCGGCCCGGCCAGCATCGTTCCGCCGGACGGCCGCCCCGCGTCCTCGAGCCTCGTCCGCGCGGCGGCCCTCGACGCCGCGTCGGCGATGGGGAGAGCGCGCGGCTCGCCGAGGACCGCTTCGGCGAAGGGAACGACCAGGAGATCCGCTCCCTCCGGCAGCACGGCGACGAGGGCCTCCGTCGCGCGCCGCGCCGCGTCGAACTTCGCGCCACCGCCCGGCCGGAACGGATCCGCCATCGTGCCGGACCGGTCGAGGAGAACCGCCACGAAGAGGCCTTCTCCGTCCGGGTGCGAGAGGACCGGCAGGCACGCCTCCAGCGGAGTGCCGCCCCAGCCGCCCGGCCCGAAGCACGACGTCCCCCCCGCGACGAGGAGGCCGCCACCCCCCTCTACGAAACGCCGTACCGCCTCGCCGTGGTCCTCGAAGGCGGTGATCGGGGAGTCGCGCACGATGAGGAGATCCAGGTCGGCGAGGTCGGCGTGGAGTCCGTCGACGACCTCCCAGCCGCCCGCCGAGAGTTCCTTCGAGAGCCCTTGCGCGTTCAGCACCGCCGCCCGCCGCGCCCCGATCGCCACGAGCCCCGCGGATCTTCGATCGTTCGCCGCGCAGGGATCGCCGGGCGGCGGGAGCGCCGCGACGGTGACCACGTGCCGACCGGACCGCCGCGCCGGCACGTCGAACCTCACGCCCGCGCGCCCCGACACGCCGAGCCCGACCTCCGTCTCCTGCAACGGCTTCCCGTCGACGAGGAGACGCACACGAACGCGGGCCCCCGGCAGCCCCTCGACGGTGGCGACCGCCGTCACCCCGGCCCCGGCGCTCACATAATCGCTGGCACTGGATTGATGGAGAGGCAGCATGCTCACATATGATGATTTGAACAAACAGAACGACAAGATCACCGAAATGACCAATGTGTTGACG
>JBDLIY010000433.1:0-3663 GCA_039714635.1 Planctomycetota bacterium | reverse complement strand
AACTGGAGGTCCTGCGAACCGACCTCCGCGCCGCCGACCCGCGCGCCGCAGATCGCCGCGGCGGCCTGGACGCACGCGAGGTGCTGGGCCGCGAGGCCGGGCTGCGGCCGGCCGGAGCGGATGCGCATCATCCGGAACGGCCGCCCCGTGATGGTGGACAGGGTCAGGGACGTCCGGAGGATCTGGCCGCCGCCCTCCCCCCGGGATCCGTCGATCAGGACGCCTTCGGTCACTTTCCCTCGCTCGAGTCGAACGTCGTGGAAACGGAGACGCTCGTCGCTCCGCCGAGGCCGATCGCGGCCCCGTAGTTCTCCTTCTTGAACTTCTCGTGCTGCTGCTCGGAGAGCAGGTTCTTCACGCGTTCGTCCGCGTCGGTCCTCGCCTTCATGATCTTCCCGAGGTCGATCTTTCCGAAGGAAACCGTGCCGCCGCCCGTGTTCTCCGTCTTGAACATGTCGCTCATGGCCTTGCGGTAGTCGACCGCGATCTGCTTCAGCTCCGACTCCTGGTAGGAGTCCAGGGCGAGTTCCTCGCGGAGTTTCGCCCACTTCTCCTCCTCCGGCAGCCCCGCGAGCTTGAAGCCCTTGCCGCCACCGAGACGCATCACGGGCAGTCGCGTCGCGCCCCGCATCTTCACGGGCTCCCCGTCCGGTCCGATGACGGTGAAGTCGTCGGGGCCGCGCTCGCCGCTCGCCTTCGCGAACGCTTCGAACTCGTCGGCCTGCGCCGTGAGCTGATCCTGGAGCGACGCGATCTCGCTCCGCAGCCGTTCGATCTCGATCTCCGCGTCGCGGATCCGATCCGAGCCTCGATGCACGAGGTTCTCGACCTCGGAGTGCTCCGCTTCACTGACGCCGCCGGTCGCCGGGCCGGGGCCGGTCGCCGGGGTTTCCGCGTCGAACAGCTGAACCGCCATTCCCGCCGCGGCGCCTGCGAAAACCGCCAGAATGACGACCATGAGTGACGATCGGGCCATGTCGCTACCTCCTCCGTTGAATCGCCTGAGGATTATACGGACGCGACCCGCGCCACCCACGGCGGAAAGACCCTGATATAATCCCGGCCGGGTACGGAAGGTTCCTTCGGGCAGGGAGGTCGCCATGGCGAGAAGATCCAGGATGGACGAGGAGTATCAGGAGCCCGGTGCGGGACGGTATCCCCGCCGGCGGAGCAACAACCAGGCGCTCTGGATCGCACTCGGCGGGGCCCTCGTCGTCGGCCTCGTCTTCATCTTCATCGTCATGGGCAGCACCGGTGGCGAGAGCTACAAGCTGGAGGCGAGGAACGCCCTCGAGGGTTTCCTCAAGGTGCTGCTCGAGAACAAGTACCGGAACAGCCTCGGCCGGCTCCACCTGGAGGGGATGCTCACGGAGTACAACCCCGGGGCATTGAAAACCCGCGACGAGTGGACGCCGGAGAAGCGGCAGGAGGTCGAGCTCGACCTCTACCGGAACCTCCGAAACCTCCTCGAGAACGAGCTGCACATCGAGAGCTCCGTCGACATCCGCCGGAAGGTGCTCGATCGCGCGGAGTACGAGTGGGACTCCTACCACGACGAGGTGAAGATCCGTTGGACGACGGAGCCCTTCGAGAGGATCATCGCCGAGCGGCGGCTCCGGGTGCCGGCGCAATCGTGGGTCGCGACCATGATCGAGAGGGACGGCAAGTGGCTCGTGGCCCGGTTCGGGATGTTGCGGTGATCCCCTGATCCGTCGCCTGCGAGAAGCCCTGTCCGAGACGCTCCGCTCCCTGGACCGCCAGGTCGCGCTGGTGCTGCTCACCGCGACCGCGTCGCTCGTGTTCCTCCATTACCAGGCGAACGGGCCGACGTTCGAATCGCGGCCGATCCCCATCGAGAAGCTGGCCCGGTGGTCCCTGCTCTGCTTCGGCGCGTACTTCCTCATCCCGGCCGTGCTGACGCGGTTCGTGCTCGGAATCCGGCTGAGCGAGTTCGGCCTGAGCGTCCGCGGCATCGCCCGCCACCTGCCGCTCTACGCGGCGCTCTACCTCGGCGTCCTGCCCCTGGTGTGGTTCGCGTCGCGCCAGCCGGAGTTCCTGAACACCTATCCCTTCGCCGACAGCGCGCGGGACGGACTCTCGGAGCTCCTGATCTGGGAACTGCTCTACGGCCTGCAGTTCTTCTCCCTGGAGTTCTTCTTCCGGGGCTTCATGGTCTTCGGCCTGGAGAAGCGGTTCGGCGTCTCGGCCGTGATCGTGATGACCGTGCCGTACTGCATGATCCACTTCCAGAAGCCGATGCCGGAGGCGACGGGGGCGATCTTCGCCGGGCTGATCCTCGGCGTCGTCGCGCTGCGGACGCGTTCGATCTTCGGCGGAGTGATCATCCACTGGGCCGTGGCGATCACGATGGACGTGCTGGCGATCATGCAGACCGGGGGCTTTCGCGGGAATTGATCTGAACCTCGTCCGGCGGGGGCGGTAACATCCCGGGCTTCTGGAGGTTTTTTCCATGACGAAACCGCGCGTCCGGTTCGCGCCGAGCCCGACCGGCATCATGCACCTCGGCAACGCCCGCACCGGCCTGTTCAACTGGCTGTTCGCCCGCCACCACGGCGGCACGCTCGTCCTGCGGATCGAGGACACCGACCGCGAGCGGAATACGGAGGAGGCGAGGCAGGTCATCTTCGACTCCCTGGACTGGCTCGGGATCGACTGGGACGAGGGTCCGTTCTTCCAGAGCGAGCGCGAGCCCGTGCACCGCGCGGCGATCGAGAAGCTGTTGGCCGAGGGGAAGGCCTACCGCTGCGCCTGCACGCCGGACGAGCTTTCCGCGAAGCGGGAGGCGGCGCAGGCGGCGAAGGAGACCTACCACTACGACGGGAAGTGCCGCGACGCCGACGTGCCGGCCGACGTGCCGCACACGATCCGGGCGCGCTTCCCCCGCGAGGGAACGACGAAGGTGGCGGACCTGCTCCGCGACGAAGTCGAGATCGAGAACGCCGAGTACGACGACATCATCATCGCGCGCACCGACGGCTCGCCGACCTACAACTTCACGGTCGTGGTGGACGACGCGGACATGGGAATCACCCACGTGCTCCGCGGCGACGACCACCTCTACAACACGCCGAAGCAGATCATGCTCTACGACCTGCTCGGCTACCCCGTGCCGGCGTTCGCGCACCTCCCGATGATCCTCGGCCCGGACGGCAGCAAGCTCAGCAAGCGCCACGGCGCCAGCTCGCTGCTGGAGTTCCGGGACATGGGGTACTTCCCCGAGGTGATGATGATGGCGCTCGCCAGGCTCGGCTGGTCCCACGGCGACCAGGAGGAGTTCACGCGGGAGGAGCTGATCGAGCTGTTCGACCTCGACAGCGTCCGGACGATCGCCTCGGCGTTCGACGTGGAGAAGCTGACGCACTTCAACGGGAAGACGATCCGGGAGGCGACGCCGGAGTGGCTTGCGGCTCGCGTGAGGCCGTTCCTCGTGGACGCCGGCTTCGACCCGGACGTGCCGTGGCTCGAGCGGGCGATCGAAGCGCTGCAGGTCCGGAGCGACACGCTGGTCGCTCTCCGGGACGGCCTGGCGCCGTTCTTCGCCGAAGAGCCGGAGTACGACGTCAAGGCGGTGAAGAAGCACCTGAAGCTCGGCAAGGCGGCCCTGCTCCCGTCGCTGGCCGACGCGCTGGCGGAGGTCGAGCC
>JBDLIY010000432.1:0-3665 GCA_039714635.1 Planctomycetota bacterium | reverse complement strand
CGAGCACCTTCTCGCGGAGGCCCGCCTGCTGCTGGCTGAGCTTTCTCTCCAGCTCCTCGGCCGTGACGATCTCGATCTTGTACTTGTCCGTCCGGTCCGTGTTCCCGTTGTTGTCCGTCACCTCGACGGAGAAGACGATCTCGTCGCCGGTGCGGGGCGGGGACTCCGGTCCGCCGAGATCGTCCACCGGCAGTGCGGTGTAGGCCACGATCTCCTTCGCGGAGAGCGGCGCGGAGAGCGCATTCGCCGGGAACCGGAACGCGCGGAAGTCGCCGTCCCGCCCGCGCCGGTGGAAGAGCGTGATGTCCGACACGCCGTAGTTGTCCGAGGTGAAGACCTTGAACGGCACGAGGGCGTCCTTCGTGAACCACTCCCGGGCGGCCGGGAAGAGGACGCGGGCGAGGGGCTTCCGGTCCGGGATCGACCGCAGGCGGAAGCGGGCGGAGTCGGGGAGGTTCTTCTGGCCGTCGCGGCCGGTCATCCCGAGCACGTAGTCGAAGGTCCGGTCGGCGACGAGGTCGAGCCGGATCTCCCGGCCGTCGGCCGAGACTTCGACGGGCTCGGGCTCACCCTCGTCCCGGCGGATCGTCGCCGCGGCGAGCGGCATGTTGATCCGCATCTTCATCGCGATGCGGGAGCCGGCGGGCAGGTCGAGGTCGCCCTCGGTCAGCACGCGCGGCGACTCTCCCGTGTGGGGCGGATAGGTCACGGCCGCCTCGATCGCCTCGATCGTGGGGGGGACGAGCGCGCGGACGACGTAGACCGGCCGACCATCGGTGTCGTCGCCGCCCGTCACCCAGAACCGGAACGTCTCCGGCACCTGGCGGAACTCGAACTGGAAGCGGTCCGGCGCGTCCTCCACCTGGTACATGCGCCGGTGGTCGGTCCGGTCGGCGTCCTCTCGCTGGTAGAAGATCCGGACGTCGTCCGGGACGCGGCCCTCGGCGGCGACGTCGATGCGGATCGATTGGCCGCGCGTGATCACGCGCTCCGCGCCGTCGTCGAAGCCCTCGACCACGAGGGTGGTGAGCCGGGGCCACGGCACGTCGGCCAGGAGCAGGTTCCGCTTCGCCCAGACGCCGGTGGCCTGCGGGGCCGCGGCGCCGATGATCACGAACAGCAGCACGCCGGCGAGAGCTGCGAGCGCCGACACCCGCAGGCGGCGGCCGTCCGTCAGATTCGTGCCGTCGAGGGCCCCCTCGATATCGCCAGCGTCGCGGACCACCGCCTCCATCATGGCGCGGGACTCGTTCGTCGACCCCGCCGCGAGCTCCCGGCGGAACTGGAGCGCCGAGATGAGCCGGTCGGCGAGTTCAGGGCGGCGCGCCTCGATCGCGAGGGCGAGGTCCTCGTCGGTGATCCGCACGGAGAGCGGGTAGGCAACCGTGCGGAGCAGGACGACGACCAGGGCGAGAAGCGCGATGCCCGACGAGGCGATCCGCACGCCGACGGGGAGGTGGAGCGCGTAGTCGAGCAGGAAGGAGAGCAGGAGGAGGGCGGCGACGGCCGCCGTGAGCTTCGTCAGTCCGATCAGCAGGAAGATGCGACGGATCCGGGAGCGGAGTCGATCGATCTTTGCGTCGATGGCGGAAAGGCTCATCGGCCTCCTCGGCGTATCAAGGTACTTCGACGACCACGGGCGGTGAAACCAGCACGCCCCGCCAGGCGTCGTCGGGCAAGTCCGTCGTGTAGGGGCTGTATACGGCCGAGATGCCGTAGATCCCGGGAGAAAGTCCCAGTTTGCGGGGATCGATCGCGATCTCCCAGGCTTCGCCCGGGGCGAGGGTCAGGATATGGCCGCGCTCCCCGGGGCGCCGGATGAGCATCGCCTCCACGAGCTTGAGATCCTCGGCGTATTCCTGTCCCTCGACACGGAGCGCGTAGACGCCGACGGAGGGGTCCCAGGGCTTCACGGCGAGGGGGCGAACGGTCTCGTTCGAGAGGGTCAGGAGGAGGCGGCCGGGTTCGGCGACGAGGCGGGCGGTGGGGGAGGAGCACCAGCGGCGGGTGGCGTCGGGGTCGACGCGCCGCGGCGTTCCCGCGATGCCCGCGGCCGTCACTGTGATCGCGGTCCCGGAATCGAGACGGACGGGCTTGTCACCCGTCCGGAGGACCACGGCACCGCGGAGGACCGAGAGGATCAGCGTCCCGTCGGTCAGGTCGAGGTCGAAGATCGTGCCCGTGACCTCGACGCCGCCCATCGGCGTCTCGAACGTGAGCGTGCCCTCGCCGGGGGAGATCTCGGCCAGCATGCGGCCCCGATCGATCCGATAGCGGCCCTCGGAGAGGCACGTGAGCGTTGTCCCGGCCGCCAGCGTGAGTTCACCGGCCCGCGGGGCCGCGAACGCGACGAGAGCGAGCGTGTCCGCCACGATGCGCGAGCCCGGCGCGGGGGTGAACCCGACGCCGGCGGCGACGGGGGTTCCGTCGGCGGTGAGCGAGCCGGCGACGGGAGTCAGGGGAGCGGGGGGAGTCGGGGAGGAGGGGAGGAGGTACAGCAGGAAGACGGCGGCCGCGGCGACGAGAGCTCCTGCCCCATAGAAGAGGGGGGAGAAGAGGACGCCGCGGCGCGGCTGAGCCGCCGCCGGCTGCCCCTTCTCGATCATCTCCTTCAGGTTCGAGAACGAACCGGCGGCGGGCTCGAGCATCGGAATCGAGTCGATGGCCTCCCGGAGGAGGGCCATCCCGTCCCGCTCGTGCCGGCAGTCATCACACGTGGAGACGTGATCGTCGAGCGACCGGGTTTCGGCCCCGGAGAGCTCCCCGCGGTTTCCCGCGAGGAGGTTCTCCGTGACCCAGCCGCAATTGATCGCGCTCCCGCTCATGGCTAAGCCCCGGGCGCGAGGTAGGCGGACAGCCGCCCACGGATCGCCTTTTCCGCGTTGGACATACGGGACTTCACGGTGCCGACCGGGATCTCGAGGACCTCGGCGATGTCGGCGTAGCGGAACCCCCTCAACTGGCCGAGGACGAACACCAGGCGCAGCTTCTCGGACAGACCATCGACCGCCGCTGCGATCCTCTCCGACAGCTCCTGGTTCAGGACTTCACCCATGGGTCCACGCTCCGCCGCGGGAACCGCGTCCCGGAACCCGTTCGATTCCTCGTCCCCGCCGGCTTCCAGCGAGACGGGCGCGATGCGTCGCATCTTCTTGTCCCGCTCGTTCAGCCAGTGGTTCTTGCCGATCTGGAAGAGGTAGGTCGTGAACTTGCCCGTGGGCTTGTAGTTGTGACGGCCCTTCCAGAGCCGGAGGAACGTTTCCTGGACGAGGTCCTCCGAGAAGGCCCGGTCCCACGTCAGCCGGTAGAAGAAGTTCAGCAGAGGCCGGCTGTAGCGGGCGTAGAGCTCCTCGAAGGCGGCCATGTCGCCGCCCCGTACCTGGAGCATCAGCTTCTTGTCTCGCTCGCTCATGGCCCGGCTCTCGTTCCCGGCCAACCAGATGATGAGGACTCCCCTGTGGAATCATCATCCGGGTAAACCGCGCGCGCGTGGGAAAGGTTCAGAGATTCCGGAGAAAACTCCAGGACCGGATCCCGTCCCGTCCCCTCGCACCCGTTCCGCTGCCGTTCTGTCCTGTTCAATTCCGTATTTCGATATCGTCCTCCCCTGTGGTCACGAACGACTCCCCGTTCGCGAACTCCCACTCCAGCCGTTCTCCGGCCCG
>JBDLIY010000431.1:0-3675 GCA_039714635.1 Planctomycetota bacterium | reverse complement strand
TCATCCGCCCCCAGCGAAAGCAGGAGCAGAACCGGAAGGCCATGATCGCCGCCATCACGAAGAACGACCGCGTCCTCATGAACGGGGGACTCTTCGGCACCGTGATGAACGCGAAGGACGGAGAGGACGAGATCACGATCCGCATCGACGACAATCGTGACGTGAAGGTCCGCGTCAGCCGCAACATGATCGCCGCCGTCGTCAGCAAGAGGGACGACGAGACCGCCGCCTGATCTCCGCCACTCCCCGAGGAAACCGATGAAGCTCAACTACCCCCTGCGGATCTTCGTCACGATCGCGCTGATCGTTCTCGCGGCGTACTTCTGGAAGACCGACGGCGTCGACCGCGGCCTCGACCTGAAGGGCGGCGCCTCCCTCACCTACCGGCTGAACATGGACGAGATCCCCCCGCGCGAGCGGGAGGAGGTCCTGCTCAGCACCGTGAAGGTGATCGAGGAGCGCATCAACAGCCTGGGCCTCCGCGACGTGAAGGTCGACGCGCTGCCGCCCGTGCAGTTCGAGGTCCAGTTCCCCGGCCGGGAATCCACCGAGGTCGAGCGCATCAAGAACATCCTGACGCGCCTCGGCCGCCTCGAGTTCCGGATCCTCGCCGAGGGCTCCTTCGCCGAGGCGCAGGAACGCATGCGGCGCGAGATGGGCGAGGCCTACCCGGGCGCCCCCGAGGGCTACGCCTGGGTCGAAGGCCGTCCGAGCGCCGAGAATCCGAATCCGGCTCCGTCCCTCGTGATCCTCGAGGAGTTCCAGGAGCAAAAGGAGGTCGACCGCCTCGAGCAGATGAAGCTCGACCCCGAGATCGCGGCCAACCCGGACTCCCTCGCCGAGGTGGACAAGCAGCTCGAGGACGCGCAGCGGGCGCTCGCCGCCATCCTGAAGAAGAACTACTTCACCGGCGCGGACCTGTCGGCCTCGAAGCTCGGCGTGCGGATGAACACGCGCGGCCCCGGCCGGATCGTGGACTTCGGGATGAAGCCCGGCCGGATGCAGGACTTCGAGGACTTCACGACGAAGAACGTCAAGAAGCAGATGGGCATCATCATCGACGGGAAGATGGACTCCTACCCGACGATCCAGAGCCCGCTGCCCGGCGAAGGCATCATCACGGGCGGAGGCCAGTTCGGCTTCGACGAGCGGGAGGCCGACGACCTCGTCACCGTCCTCCGGTCCGGCAGCCTGGAAGTCGACATCGCCCTCCAGAGCGAGTTCGCCATCGGCCCGTCCCTCGGTGAGGCGTCCGTCAAGCGAGGCATCCTGGCCACCGCGATCGGCTTCGGCGCGGTCATGCTCTTCATGATCGGCTCGTACCTGTTCCCGGGCCTGGTCGCGATCTTCGCGCTGGTGATGAACCTTCTGCTCATCATGGGCGCCCTCGCGTTCGCCCAGGCGCAGCTGTCGCTGCCCGGCATCGCGGGCGTGATCCTGACCGTCGGCATGGCGGTCGACGCGAACATCCTCGTGTTCGAACGCATCCGGGAGGAGCGGAAGCTGGGCAAGAGCCTGGCGGCCGCGGTGAAGGCCGGCTACGACCGCGCCTTCGTCACCATCGTCGACGCCAACGTCACGACGCTGTTCACCGCCGTGGTCCTCTACGCGATCACGACGGGCCAGGTGCGCGGGTTCGCCGCCACGCTGATCGGCGGCATCCTGGCCTCGATGTTCACGGCCCTGTTCGTCACGAAGACGATCTTCGGCTGGCTGATCGACAAGGGCCTGATCACCGAACTGAAGATGCCGGTCGGCTTCCGCCTTCCGAAGCTCGCGTTCATGCGCAACCGCATGCCCTGGATCATGGGCTCTGTGGTCCTCATCGTCGCCGGCTACTTCGGCTTCCAGGCCGTCGGGCAGGAGAAGTACGACATCGAGTTCATCGGCGGCCAGCGCGTCGTCATCGCCCTCGACGAAAAGCTCCCGATCCAGGACGTGAAGGCGCGGATCTCCTCCGGCGGCTTCCGCGACGCGACGGTCGTCTCGGTCAAGTCCGACCGGGTCACGGAGGAGCACCTCGGGAAGCTCGACCTCGCGACGGCGAGCGACTCGTTCCAGATCACGGTCGCCGCGTTCACTCCCAAGGAGCGTGACCAGGTGATCTCGTTCCTCGAGACGGAGTTCGCCGACGAGCTCTCCCCCGAGGGCCTGCACATCGACCCGAACCCCGACGCCGGGAAGCTCCTCGTCAAACTCTCGTTCCGCGAGACGGTCGACGAGGCCCGCGTAATGAAGGTCTTCGAGGCCACCGAGGGCGTCGTCGAGCCCGAGGTCCGGTCGGCCGAGGGACAGCAGGCGGAAGTCGTCGTCGGCTTCGCCGGGATGGAGGAGCAGTTCCGGGAGAACCTCCAGCATTCCCTCGCGGACGAGGACCTGACGCTGACGACCCCGATGCCGATGAAGAGCTTCGTCGACCCGCAGACGGCCCAGCGCCACCGGGACGACGCCATCAAGGCCGTGGTCATCTCCCTGATCTTCCAGATCCTCTACATCTACTTCCGCTTCCACGGCGCGTCGTTCGGCTTCGCGGCGGTCATCGCCCTCGTCCACGACGTGCTGATCACGCTGGGCGCGATCGCGCTCTTCAGCTCGCTCGGCCTGGTGAACGTGAAGATCAACCTGCCGATCATCGCGGCGATCCTGACGTTGATCGGGTATTCGATGAACGACTCCATCGTCGTGTTCGACCGGATTCGAGAGAATATGGGACGAGGTCGAACGCAGATGTCCGAGGTCATCGACCTCTCCATCAACCAGACGATGAGTCGAACGATCCGGACCTCGATCACGACCCTGCTCGTGGTCGCCGTCCTCTTCATCGTGAACTTCGGCGCCGCCTCCGTGCTCGAAGGGTTCGCCTTCGTGCTCATCATCGGCGTCCTGACCGGGACCTACAGCTCGATCTTCGTCGCCAGCCCGATGCTGCTCTTCCTCCCGTACCACTACCTCCGCAACCGCCTCGTCTTCTGGGGCACGGTGGCGGTCTCCGTGGTCGGCGTGGTGATGAGCCTGTTCGGCGGGGCCGAGATCACGCAGATCGGCGGCTTCACCCTGACGCTGCCGATGCTGCTCGCGCTGGTCTACCCGATCTGGTTCCTGATCGACCTCGTCCGGTGGCTCTTCCTCTCCGACGCGGACCGCGCCCTGAACCGCGTGCTTCGCGACCAGGGCGGCCACGCCTGATTGAAGACTCGACCCGGATGCGGGGGAGTTACACTTTCACTCCCCCGCATCTTGGGGTATGCTTCCGGCGTCCATGGAAGCTGCTCTCCTCATCCGCTCCCGAATCCTCGTCGTCGCGCTGATCCTCTTCGTCGCGGGAAGCGCGCTGGCCTGGAACCGCACGTACCGGCGGGCCACCTCTCCCGCGCCGGACCGCCCCGCCACCGACCGCACCGCGGTGATCGAGCACGGAGGCCGCATCGTCGCCGACGCGCCCGTTCGCCCCGCTCCCGTCCCGGTGAGGTCGACGCCCGTCCGCCCGAAGCCCCGTCCAGGACCCCGGCCGGACCCGGTCCCGGCCGCGCGCACGGTCGAGGTGCAGAACGGCGACAACCTCCACCGCGTCGCTGAGCGTTCGCTCGGGGACTCCTCCCGCTGGCGGGAGATCGCGGACCTGAACGACCTGTCCGAGCCGTACGTCATCCAGCCCGGACAGGCGCTCGACATTCC
>JBDLIY010000430.1:0-3683 GCA_039714635.1 Planctomycetota bacterium | reverse complement strand
TCCTCCCGGTACCGCTTCTTCGCCGGGATGACCCGCACGACGACCTCGTCCGGCGGCCCGGCCTCGAGCTCCGTCCCGCCCTCGGGCTCGGTTTCCGGGACCAGGCTCTCGAGTTCCGCCTCCGGTTCCGGCTCCTCCTCCCCGGGTCCGGCCGCCGGCGTCTCGCCGCCGGGCAGGACACCGCCATCGGCGAGGAGCGGCAGCGCCCCCCGGTCGGGAGGGAGGCCGAGCAGGTAGAAGCCGACGAGGAGCAGCGGGACGACGGAGAGGAGTTTGGCCCCGCTCCGGCGGACGGGATAGACGGCCCCGGGCGCGACGTCGGAAACGGAGTGCTCCGCCCGGCGCGCGACCTCCGCCGGGATCGGTCCGTCGAGGCGCAGCGCGGTCAGCCCCGCGGTCACGAGGTCCCGCAGGCGGCCGCGGCGATCGAGGTGTCGGGCGACGTTCAGCCGGTCGGGCCCGCTCAGGCGCAGGCCGATCTCCAGGAGGCCGAGGGCCAGGAGGACGAGGCCGGCCCCGATCGCCACGAGCGGCAGTGGCTCCACGGGGAGCAGTTCCTCGCTGACGTAGGTGCGGAGCAGCACGCGCAGCACGAACAGCGCCAGCAGGCCGAGGGAGGAGAGGAGCAGGATCCGGCCGGACCAGCGGACGCGCCGCACGGTCCGCGCCTGCCGCACGAAGCGGTCGAGCGCCTCCGTCAGTCTCGGTCCCTCGTCACCCAAGTACTCGCTCCGTCCGCGGTTAGAATCCGGGGATGCATCTTACTGTACGAGCGGGCGCGGTCATCTTCCTCCTGTCGGTCGCGGCGATCGCGGGGTCGAAGCCGGGGATCGTGTGGGACGCGGGCGGCGTGACGGGCCGGGACGTGTGGTCGGCGCGCGGCAACGGGAAGAAGGTCCGGCTCCGGACGGGACGGAACGACGAGGACGCGACGCTGCTCACGGTCTCCCCGAACGGGCGGCGGATAGCGTGGTGGCTGGTCGCCCCGGGGCAGACGGCGCTCCGCGACCTGGTGGTGGCGCGGACGGCGGGCGGTCGCGGGCGAAACGTGACGGAGAAACTCGACGGGAAGGTCGTCACGGCGAAGTTCACCGGCGACTCGAAGCACGTGTTGTTCATTCACGAAGACGCGGCGACGGGGCGCGCGGATCTCTGGCGGGCGAACGCCCGGGGGAAGGGGCTGCGGAACCTGACGGCGGAGTTGACCGGGACCGCGACGGGAACGATCCACGTGTCGCAGTTCGACGCGGAAGTCCTCGTGGTCTGGGAATTCGCGGACCGGACCGGCCTGGTGCTGGCGGACGTGAGAAGGGGCGTGCCGACGGTGCTCGATACGGACCTGCCGGAGGGAGCGCCCGGCGGCTACGCGTTCTGGCCGGAAGCCGGCGTGCTGCACTTCACCTGGCGGGAGACCGGCGCGGAGAAGGACGACCTCTGGCAGCGGGATGAGACGAACCTGGAGCGGCGCGTGACCGAGATCGACTCGGCTCGGGGTTTGGCTACCGAGGCGACAGTGGCGGTCCGCGGAGTGGAACTGCTGCTCGTCGAGCACGACGACCTCAGGACTTTCCCTGCCCCGGCCCGGATCCTCCGGGTGTCGCGTGGGATCGCGAATCAGAGGCCGGTTGTGGCCGTCGAGGGCGACGGGCGAGTGCGCGTGTACGAACTCGATTCCCACGACGAACCCCGTGAGTTGCTCCCGCAGGAGAGCCTCGACGAGGTCGAGGAGATCGTCGTTGCGGTGGAGCAGGGGTTCACCTACGTCACTGGGAAGTCGGAGGGAGTCCGAAGGCTCTTCTTCCTGGTCCCGAGCCACTCCTCCACGCCCGGCGATCTCGCAGACGGACTGCCGGGGCGGGTCGGCGCACTGCGGACGCTGTTGCCGACCGGCGGGTTGATCTTCTCCATGGTTGCCGAACATGGCTCGTTCGGCGAGTTCCACGTGTCCCGGGCCCAGTATGTCGTCGACACTCTCATCGCCCGCACCGACCTCGTCGGGCTCCCCGGCCGTGCCGTCGTCTCTCCGAAGTCCGGCGACGTCCTCTTCAACGTGATCGCGATGCCGGAGGCGGACAACCGCGTCTTCCTCTGGGACCGGAAGAAGGACGAGATCCGCCCGCTCACGCCGCCGAACCAGCGCCCCGGGACCTTCCTCTTCACCCGCTGAACTTCTCGGCGACCTTGCGGTAGGCGTCGCGGAAGGACATGCCCTCCGCCACTAGGCGGTTCGCCTCCTCGACCGCGTGGATCTCGTCCGTCATCGCGGCGCGACAGGCGGCCTCGTCGACGCGGATCGCGCCGACCACCTTCGTCATCATGGCCAGGCTCCCCAGCGTCTCGTCGAACGCCGTGAAGACCGGCTCCTTCGTCAGGCCCAGGTCGCGCTGGTAGCCCGTCATCAGGTTGCCGACGAGGGAGAGCACCTTCGCCTCCTCGGCCCGGACGACGTGGTACTTCGCCCGGATCAGCTCCAGCACGTCGGGGTTCTGCTTCTGCGGCATGATCGAGCTACCCGTGCAGAGCGCCGGGGGCAACTCGACGAAGCCGAACTCGGCCGAGGAGAAGAGGATCAGGTCCGTCGCGAGGCGGTTCAGCGTCAGCATCACCTGGACGAGGCCGTGGAGGATCGCCGCCTCGGTCTTGCCGCGGGTCATCTGGGCGTGGATCGGGTTCTCGATGACGGCGTCGAAACCCGCGAGGCGGGCGGTCAACTCGCGGTCGAGGTCGAACACCGGGATGCCGTAGCCGGCGCCGGTCCCGAGGGGCGAGCGGTCGACCAGGAGCAGCGCGGAGCGGAGCAGCGTCGCGTCGTCGTCGAGGGCGGCGCAGAACGCGCCGAGCCAGGTCCCCACCGTGGTCGGCATCGCGCGGCGGACGTGGGTGTAGCCGACCATCCCGACGTCCTGATGCTTCGCCGCGGCGGCGCGAAGCGTCTCCCCCAGGCGTCGAACGGACTTCTCCAGGCCGCGCAGCTCCTCCAGTTCGTAGCGGCGCAGCGCGGCGAGGACCTGGTCGTTCCGCGAGCGGCCGAGGTGGATCTTCTTGCCGACCTCGCCGACGTTCGCGACGAGCCACTCCTCGATGGCGGTGTGGCAGTCCTCCTGCTCGGGCTGGATCGGGAACTCCCCCTTCGCCGCGAGAGCGCTGATCTCGTCGAGGCCGCGCCGGAGGTCCCGCACCTCGTCGTCCGTGAGCACGCCGATCTTCCCGAGCATCCGCGCGTGGGCGATGGACGCCAGCACGTCCCAGGGCACGAGACGGGCGTCCAACTCGAACTCCCGGCCGGCCGAGAACCGGAGCACGGCCGGGTCCGTCTCCGCCCCCTTGTCCCAGAGCGTCATACCTCGCCTCCCCAGTGCGCGTGCTTCTTCCGCATGATCGCGTTGTGCGCCATCAGCCGGATGGCGTTGATCTTGATGAAGCCGGCGGAGTCCGTCTGGTCGAAGCCGCCCTCGATGTCCATGGACGCGAACTCCCGGTCGTAGAGGGAGCTGGAGCTCTGACGGCCGACGGCCAGGACCGAGCCCTTGTAGAGCTTCAGCGTCACGCGCCCGTCGATCACCTCCTGGCTCCGCTCGATCGCCGCCATGAGGAAGTCCATCTCCGGGCTGAACCAGAAGCCGTTGTAGATGATCTCGGAGAGCTTCGCGGCGAGCATGTCGCGCAGCCGCATGACCTCGCGG
>JBDLIY010000429.1:0-3691 GCA_039714635.1 Planctomycetota bacterium | reverse complement strand
CTGTTCACCGGAGAGCCGGACCTCCCGCCCCCGGAACCCGGCCGGAGCCCCGATCCCGCGCCGGCCCGCCGCGAGCGCCTCGGCGGCCGGGTCGTCACGGCGGACGGGCGCCCCGTGCCCGACGTGACCGTGGTGTTCGTCCGCCGGGCGAAGGACGGAGAGACGCTCCGCGTGACGGGACGAGCGGACGACCACGGTCGCTTCGAGCTCGAAGTGCCCCCCGACGGATCCTGGCACGTGCAGGTGACGGGCACCCTCCCGGGCGGAGTCCCGGTCCTCCGGAAGAGCGGCGGGACGATCCGGTCCGGCCGCGCCGACCGGGACCTGACCGTCGAAGCGGCGGACGAATTCACCGGCCGCGTGCTCGACCCGGACGGAACGACGGTGCCGGGCGCGACGATCGAGATCTGGAGTTCGAAGCGCCGCGGCCACCGACCGCACTTCAAGCTCACGGCCGACACCGACGGGAGTTTCCGGGTCCTCCTCCCCGCGGGCGGCACGGCGCGGATCAAGGCGTACGTCGAAACGACGGACGACGTCGGCCTGCCGTACGTCCGCGCCTACCGGTCCGGCGTGAAGGCGGGAGAGCCGGTCGAGATGCGGATGCTCCACGGAGCGGAGATCCGGGGGCGGATCACCTGGCGGGAGGGCGGCCCCGCCGCGGGGCTGCCGCTCCGTGCGCACCAGGCGTTGGGCTCGCACAAGATGGTCGTGCGGGCCCGGACGGACGGGCAGGGGAACTTCCGCATCGGCGGTCTCTACGCCTCGATGGACTATCGCCTGGAGATCGACAAGGACCGCTACGAGGGCAAGCCTCTCGACCTCCTCGGCACCACTCGGGCAAAGGCGGGCAGCATCAACGTCTCGATGGAGGTGTCGACCGCCGTCCTCGTGACGGGAACGCTCTACAAGCCGACGGGTGAGCCGGCCGGGCGATGGAGCTTCTGGTTCGTCCACGACGAGAGCGGGAAGAAGATCACCTGCCGGACGCGGAAGGACGGCACCTTCGTCCTGAACACGTCGAAGGCCGGGACGTACACCGCGTGGACGAACTACTACGAGAGACGGAAGCGCCACCGGCTGAGGTGCGGCACGTTCCGCAGCGGCGACTCGGGCGTCGTCCTGCAGATCCCGCGGCCCTGAGGCCACGATCGAATCGAAGAGGGCCGGCCCCCCGCGGAAGCCGGCCCCCCGAATCTGCAAATCGGGGTCTGACCCCAATTTGCAGTTTTGTCCTACTCGAGGACGTGGATGTTCTTCTCCGCGCAGATCTTCTTCAGGTCGTCGGGCCATACCGTGACCGTGACCTCTCCGAGGTGCGCCGTGCGGAGGAGGTACATGTAGGTGCGGGCCTGGCCGATGCCGCCGCCGATCGACAGCGGGACGGTGTCGTTCAGGATCCCCTGGTGGTACGGAAGCGCGAGGTCTTCCTCCTGCCCCGACATCTTCATCTGCTGCATCAGCGTGTCCTTCGTGACGCGGATGCCCATCGAGGTCAGCTCGTGGCGGCGCTTCGTGACCGGGTTGTAGACGAGGATGTCGCCGTTCAGGCCGAAGGTCTTCTTGCCGGTCTCGGCCGAAGTGTCCGTGATCCAGTCGTCGTAGTCCGCGGCGCGCATCTCGTGCGGGTAGCCGTCGTCGAGGACGGAGCCGATGCCGATGATGAACACGGCCGGGTGGAATTCCTGGATGAGCTTCGTCTCACGCTGCTTCCGCGGGAGGTCCGGGTACATCTCGAGGATCTCTTCCGCGTGGATGAACTTCAGCTCCTCCGGGAAGTCCGGGTACTTGTCCGTCTTCAGCTCCGGGCAGATCTCCTGCGCGCGCTTGCCGGCGCCGTAGATGACCTTCCAGATCTTCTGGACCGTGTCCTTCAGGTAGTCCAGCGTCCGGTCCTCGGCGTTGATGGTCTTCTCCCAGTCCCACTGGTCCACATAGGAGCTGTGGTCGTGGTCGAGGAAGTAGTCCTTCCGGACCGCGCGCATGTCGGTGCAGATGCCCTGGCCCGGCTCGCAGCCGAACTGCGCCAGCGCGGGGCGCTTCCACTTCGTCGCGGCCTGGACGACCTGGGCGTTCAGGCGCGGCTCGATACCGAGTCCGCAGGGGAACTCGACCGGGGTCCGCGAGCCGTCGCGGTCGAGCATGTCGTTGACACCGCTCTCACGCGTACAGATCAGCGGGACCTGGACCATCTGGAGGTTCAGCGCCTCCGACAGGCCCTTCTCGATGTAGTCCTTCACCTCGTAGAGCGCCTTCATGCGCTCGAGCGGCGGGAGGATCGCCTCGTAGTCCGTGGGGAGGATCTTCGCGACATCGGGGTAGGTGCTGATCCCCGGGCCCGCCAGGTCCGCTTTCTTGTCGTTGCTCATGCGAATCCCTTTGCTGAAGAGTGCCTGTGAAACGCCCTTGCGTGCGACGCAATGCGTGAAATCTAACGGTTCGGAGGGCTTCCGGCGGATTTGATTCCAGGCGTTTGCGGCGGGGATTCCGGCTATTCCGGAGCCACCAGCTCCGGCTCCCCGGAGAGCATCCTCACCTTGATGCTCCGGAACTCGACCCGGGTCTTGTGGGCCTCGACGCCGATGCCGCGATCCGGCTTGCGCAGTCCGTGGCGGAACCACTCCTGCTTCCCCCGCCAGGAGATGATCTCCCGGCCGTTCAGCCGGACCTTCACCGTGGCATTCTTCCCGTCCGGCTGCACCCGGACGTGCACGCGGTACGGCCGGCCGGCCACGATCGGCTCGACGTGGGTCGTCTCGTTTCCCCTGGCCCCGCGGCCCCTGATCTCGTGCAGGCCCGTCTTGTCGCCGCCCCAGAGACCGAGGACGAGGGCGCCGCCGTACTCGCCGCAGGGAAGGACGATCACGGGGGCCGAGTCGCCGGATCGACGCACGAAGAAGATCTGGATCTCGTACCCTCCCGAACCGCGGAGGGGGATCCATATCAGGCTCCCGTCACGTCCGTCGGAGTGCAGGACGCCGTTCGCCTTCACCCAGCGACCCTTCCCCGCGTCCCGCTGCGGGTCGATCGCCGTGATGGCGTCCACCCAGTGGAGGCTCCCCGCCTTCTTCACGAGCTTCCGATCCACCTCGAAGATCGCCGCCCGCGCCTCGTCGTGCCGCAGCTTCGCCCGGAGCCGCGTCTCGTCCTCCGCGCCGTGGCGGGCGACGTAGGACGCGAACAGGTCCCTCGACCGCATCCACATCAGGCGCGCCGGCACGCCCTTCGTCTCGCCGGCCAGTTCGCGGTACCACTCCCCCAGCGTGAGGAGCGAGGGCTCGGAGAGGTCCGCGATCGGCATGGCGGCCAGGGCGATCCGGCCCGCCCATTCCGCGGGTACTCCGGGACCGACGTGCTCGGCGGCCTTCGCGGGGTCGTTCAGGGAGATCACGCACATGCGAACCAGCTTCCGCCGCGTCTCGCCTTCCCCGGGAGCGGCCTTCACCTTCGCCGCCAACTCGTCCGCCACGGCCAGGAGCCGGATCCTCTCCTCCACCGCGCGGCGGAGGACGTCCGCCTCCTCCTTGCGGGCGGACTCGACCTTTCCGGCCGTGACCTGGGCGTCCCAGAGGAGCTTCCGGGCCGCCTCCCACTTCCGGTCGTCGATCCGGCGTCGCGCCACGCGGATGCGCTCGTGGACGAGTTCCTCTCCCGCCGCGACCTTCCCCGGACCGTCGGAGTACCGGTGGAG
>JBDLIY010000428.1:0-3714 GCA_039714635.1 Planctomycetota bacterium | reverse complement strand
CCCTGCGAGCAGGGAAAGCTGCGCCAGCAGCCCGGTCAGATTGACCATCGCTTGCCCCTCTCAGGTCACGGGGACCCCACGGATGATTCCGTCGGGGCCCCGACCACAGGATCCCGGGTACTAGCCACCGACCGGCTTGGACATCATCTCGACCATCGCCGGCAGCTTGAGGAACCCGACGAGCAGCGCGATGACGACCGCGAAGAGGCAGACACCTTCGATGAACGCCGCGGTGATGATCGTCACGCCGCGGATGTCACCGGCCGCCTCCGGCTGACGGGCCACCGACTCGACGGCGGCGCTGGCGATACGGGAGATGCCGAGACCGGCGGCGATGGCGGCGATGGCGGCGCCCACGGAGGCACCCAGAACGCCCAGACCAACGCCCCACTCCGCACTCATCTGCATCAGGAAATCCATGGATCGAAGCTCCTTGAAAAGTCAGGAATTCCTACTCTGAGAAACCCCTTAGTGCTCCTCCGCGAGCGACAGTCCGATGTAGATCGCGGAGAGGATCGTGAAGATGTAGGCCTGGACGAGGGCGATGAAGATCTCGAAGAGGATCATCGCCGTGGAGCCCATGGCCTGGAAAACGCGGATCGGGGCGAAGGCCGGCGTGAACGTCAGCCACATTGCCAACACCGCCAGGATCGCGTGGCCCGCCGTCATGTTCGCGAAGAGTCGGATCATCAACGCGACGTGGCGGGCGATCAGCCCGATGACTTCGAGGAAGAAGATGAAGACCTTCAGCACGAAGCCGCCGGGTCCGGGTGGCATTCCCGGGGGAATCAGCCCGAGCCAGTACCCCGCCAGTCCCTTCTTCACCGTCCCGCCCACGATCCCGACCATCAGGGTCATGACGGCCAGCGCCCCGGTCACGTTGAAGTTCCCGGTCGCCGTGATCCCGAAGGGAGACGGCAGCAGGCCGATCAGGTTGCAGGCGAGGATGAAGAAGAAGATGCTCCAGAAGTACGGCAGGTAGGTCCGTCCGTCCTTCTCCCCCATGTTGGGGTAGACCATCTCGTCGCGGATGAAGAGGAGGACCGGCTCGAGGAAGTTCCGCATGCCCGTCGGGACGAGCACGAACTTGCGTGCGATCGGGACGAAGAAGAACAGGACGGTCAGGGAAGCGAACCACATCATCACGATGTGGGTGTGAATGCCGGGATTGATCCCGATCAGGCTTTCGATCCAGAGGTTCCAGGACCACAGGTCGATCGAGCCGCCGTGCGGCCCCCAACCCGGCGTGTGCCACGAGTACTGTGGCGTGAGGTGGTCCATGATGTTGCTGGCCGCGAGCAGCGGAGCATTACTCATGGTCGATCGCCTCGCCTTCCTTCCGTTCGGCCCGGGCCCGGCTCGCCTTGTCCATCATCCGGCTCACCGCCCAGACCTGTATCCCGACAAACGCCAGGAACGACACCACGTAGGTCAGCGCGAACGTTACGGCGCTCACCGACTCGATGCCGTCGAACACCAGCGTGAGGACGACGACCAGGACCAGCCGCGTGAAGAAGCCGCCGAGCGAAATGCCCAGCGTCCAGGCCGGCTTCTGGCGGAGCGCCCAGGTCAGGCTCAGGGACTCGATGAAGAGGCTCAGGCCTCCGAGTCCCATCCCGACCAGCGCTCCCGTCAGGGTCGCGTCGCTCCCCTTCTGCCCGATCAGCACCGCTCCGGTGCCGATCAGGGCCAGGAGAATGAGAACGACCATGCCGGCCGCGGCTTTCCTGGCGGTCATCGTCTTCTGCCGAACAGGCTCATGTAGAGGCTGTAGAAACCCGCTGCGAAACCGAGGAAGGTACCCGCTACGACGAGGAACGGACTCGTGCCCAGCTTGCCGTCTGCCCACAGGCCGGCCCAGACGCCCAGTCCCACCGTGATGGCGAGCTGCATACCCGCGCTCGAGTAGCGGAGGTACGCTCTTTCCTTCCGTCTCTGCTCCTCTCGCGGGTCCCGTTCCATGCCCCGGAAGCCCTTTCCGAACCCTGTTTCAAACGGGGTTCCGGCGACGGGAGACGACCCTCACCGCACGTGCGTGGACGGTAGCAGTCTCGCTACTCTCCGTGGAAAGAAAATCGATGCGCCGAGGCCCCCCGTCCGGGCGCCTCCGCGGACCGGTTTTCGGACCTCTCGATTCTCCTCTTCGGAGGCCCGGATGCGACGCACATGGACCGTCGTCTCCATCGACCGCGGGCTCTTCATGGACGAAGGCCTCACCGTCGAGAGGGGAACGCCCGGGGAAGTCTCCGACACGCCCCGGAAAGACAGGACGAAGCGCTTCCTTTCGAAGATCCTTCAATGTGGTGCCGCCGGCGTTTCGCACTTCGACGCCGGAGGTCTACAATGCGTCCACTCGATTTCGATTCGTGTCGGGGAGTACATGCCGAATCCGAAGCTCACACTGTCCGTTGTCGCGTTCCTCCTCCTGCCCGCGCTCGCGGGTTGCGAGGATCCGAGAGAGTACGACCTCAGCCTCGACCCCTATCTGACGCTGGAAGAGGTGACGTGGGATCACGTGCGGATCTCGTGGGACGCGTACGAGGACGCGAAGGAGCTGAAGCTGGAGAGGCGGATGGTGGGAGACGACTGGAAGGTTCTCTCCGTTCTGCCCCCCACCGTGAAGGAGTACACCGACGACACGGTCGATCCGGACTGGACCTACAAGTATCGCCTCCGGGCCTTCTACGAAGAGAGAAGCCACACCGTTTCGGTCATCCTCAGCGTCGACGTGCCGGAAGAGCCGGCGGCTCCGCCGCTGACCGTCGCATCCGCGCCGGCGGGCTTGATCTCGCCGGACGGAATGCGTTCCGCGCGGATCGAGAACGACCGCATCTGGATCATGGAACTCGTCACGGGCCGCGCGGCTCCGGCCACGCGCTTCGAGCTGGGTCCCGAGACGGATGTGGCCTGGATGCCGGACAGTCGGCGCATCCTTCTCGTCGCGGGCCCCGAGGGGGCGAGCATCCTCTATATCTACGATCCCGACACCGCGGAGAGCCGCGTCATCGCGGAGAACGCAACGGACCCCGCCCTCACACCGGATGGACGTCACGTCACATTCGTCGTGGACGGTGTCACCCGCACGCTCTCACTCTCCGATCGCGTCGAAGGGAGTTGACGTCTTGAAGATCGCCTTCGTGACGACTCCGCCGGACGAGGCCGAAGGTCTCGCGAAACGTGCGGTGGAGTCGAGCCTGGCGGCCTGCGTGAACGTCATCCCGGGGATCACGAGTCACTACCGTTGGCAGGACGAGCTCCACGCGGACCGCGAGTCGCTGCTCATGGCGAAGGTCGCCGAGGACTGTGTCGAGGAGTTCGTCGCGAGCATTCGCGACTGGCACTCCTACACTTGTCCCGAAGTGATCATCACCGATGTCATCGGTGGCAATCCCGACTACATCTCGTGGGTGGAGAGCGTGGACAAGGGCAGTTCCCAGGACGGAAAGCCGTAGACTCATCGGGAGGTGAGACAGGCTTCATCCCTTGGTATCAGCGGGCTGCAGCCGGGCGCTCATCTCAGTGAAGGAATAAGACACCGCGGCCGATATATACTGTGAACCGAATGACGGCGGGGTGTCGCTCATTCGCATTCTGGGTTTGGGAGGATCCGTAATGCCAGCGAAGAAGAAGGCCCCGGCCAAGAAGAAGGCAACGAAGAAGCCGGCGGCAAAGAAGAAGGCCACCAAGAAGAAGGCAACAAAGAAGAAGGCCACG
>JBDLIY010000427.1:0-3718 GCA_039714635.1 Planctomycetota bacterium | reverse complement strand
CAGGACTCGGATTTCTGGGGGCTGACCCGAGATCTCCACGAACGCCAGGGCTTCGCCTCTGGTAACGCTCACGAACAGGCTGCACTGGTTCTCGGCCGCGTACTCGCTTTGGTAGTAATCCATGTCTTCGGTGACTTCGAGTGATGGATCGGACCGCAGCACATCTACGACGGCTTGAGGATCAATACCCTCGGCGGGGGCGACGTGCATGTCCGTGGCCGCCGCTATGCAGCCGGGCAGAGCGAGGGCGCAGAGAAGCAGGAGGAGCGACACGCGGCAGACCGAGGAGAGGCTGCACTTCATCACCTACCGATCTTAGGCCCTACGGACAGCAAGGCAACCCGAAGCCGCAGCCTCGTGGGCGCCCCTCCGTGCCAGACTCGATTCGGTCACTACGGCCGGCGAGGCTGTGCTGGCCGGTCCGCCGCCACCCTAGCCTGCATCATTCATGAAGGGGTAGAACATCAGCCATTCCGGCGTGTTCATGTGTCTGCGGCATGATGATGCCACGCTTGGCCTTCGCTGGCGAGGGGCGGGCCTCGAACTGACAGCTCCTCAGGCGTCTCCAGTGCCGTTTTCGCCGACAGAAGACAGAGCATCCCCCTGGGTCGAGTCCTTCGGCGCCGCGATCCGGTTCGTGGGGTCAGGCAGGTGCGGCCCCGACCGCAAGGGCGATCCTTCTCCATGCGTCCTGCCATGGATAGGCCATGGGAAAGTGGAGCACGAGCCGGCGAACCGAGACCACGACTCTCGCTCCGATCTTGAGGAGCCGCTCGCGAAGCTTGCCCACCTGACAGCGAGCGAACTCCGTCCGGGCCGCCCGGAGCCGGAGCTCCTGGAAGAGCACGTAGGCCGTCGCCGAGATCAGCACCCGGAGTTGGTTGGCGACGAACGTCGAGCAACTGGTCCTTCCCAGCTCGAGGTCGTTGTCCAACTCCTTGATCCGGTTCTCCGCCTCTCCCCGCCGACCGTAGAACTCGTAGACGAGATCGGCCCGCTCCCGCAAGTTGGTGACCACGAAGCGCGGGTTGTCCCGGGGATCCCGCGTCGGATGGACGGTGATCTGCGCCTTCACGACGACTCGCCGCTGCTTGTTCTTCCACGTGCTCGCGGCATAGCGGAAGGAGCTGAAGTGGCGGGCCATCAGCCCCGTCTTGTCATGCTTCGCCCGAGCCTTGGCCATGGATGGCTCGGCGAGGCGGAGGAGCCGCTTGTTCTTCCCGATCCCCACGACGTACTTGACCTCGAGGTCTTCGAGGACGTCGAGGGTTTCGGGAGCCGCAAAGCCACCGTCGAGACGGACGATGATCTCGGCCTTGGGGAAGGCCTTCCTGAGTTTGGCCACCACACGGCGCAGGACTCTCAGGCCCCCTCTTCTCGCAGAGGCGAGCCCGGGACGGAGCCTGGCGAGGAAGAGGTACTGGTCGGGCTCGTCGTCGAAGGTGAGGAAACCGAGGATCGGCAGGAAGCAGTAGCCGTGGTAGTGCCGGTTGAAGAAGGCGAACTTCTGCTGGCCGTGCGTGGGGTCGTCGGTGGGGTCGAGGTCGATGATGATCTCTCCGGCCTTCCCGCGGAGTCTCTTCTTGTGGTGCTCGACGACGAAGTCCTCGAAGTCCCTGAGCATATCGACGACGTCTCGTGCGGAGGCAGCGCTCTCGAAGCGGGAGAGGGTGGGCTGGGAGCCGAGGTCGTGATCGCAGAGGGCGTCGCGCTCACAGGACTCCTTGAGGACGGGATCACCGGCGATCCGCTCGGCGTCGTTGCAGTCCCCGTATCCGGCGGCGAGGGCGAAGACCCTCTGGCGGAAGAGATCCAGGCGGGAATGAACGACTTTCCCGGGCTGCCGGTTATCGGGAATGTGACGCGCGAGTCGCTCTGTGAGGCCCAACCCGCGGTCGAGAGCCGCGAGCAGGGGGAGGCCGCCGTCGGAGCTCTGGAGGGGCTCGTCGAAGGCAATGTGCGCCGGACGGCTGAAGAGGTCTTCGAAGAGAACAGTCTGTCGGGTAGGATTCTTCATCGGGCGTGCCCTTCTCGTCGATCTATTGGCTTAGGCACCAACAGGTTAACGGCGATTTCGGCCACGCCCTTTTCGATTCAGGGCGTCATTCGTGAATGATGCAGGCTAGGTGAACATGCCGAAGAAGATGACCAGGCAGATGAAGCCCAGGCAGAGAACGATCATCGCCAGGCGCCCCTCGATCACCTTGAGACGGCGCAGGATCTCCTCGTCGGGACGGGGTGCAGGATAGTGCCGCACGTGGCCGCATCCCGGACATGAGACGGCATCGTCGGAGATCGGGCGTTCGCACACCGGACAATTCGTGAGCTGTGGCAACGGGCATCCTCCGGTCATCCCTGGCACCTGAATCAGCGGGCATGTTACCCGTTCGCCGGCTCCGGTTGCACCCCGGCACAAACTTGACCCGTCCCCGGCCGGGCAGTAAGTTCCTCGGGTTCTCCCCCGGGAGGACGTCCGTTCCCAACACGGTGGGGCTGTAGCTCAGTTGGGAGAGCGCCTGAATGGCATTCAGGAGGTCGCAGGTTCGATTCCTGTCAGCTCCACCACTTCTTCTCGCCGCACCCCTCACTCCCACGGCTTCGCGACCGCGATTCTCTCGAGCAGCGCGCGCTCACTCCGCTCCGCAGCCTGAACCACAGCCAGCTCTCGCGGTTCAATGAACGCTTCGATCTCGGCACGGGCGAGATCGCGAAGCACAGCCGGCGGGATTGCGTCCACCTCCACGCTCTCCCCCCGGAAGCCAGCACTCCGGCTATCCGTCCGCTTCGTCGGCCGCGTGGGCAGGTCCATCTCCTCGATCTGACGGCGAGTCACGGCAATCAGGCGCATCTCGATGTCCATGGTCGGGGCGAACTCCTCCAGCCTCGCCATCACGTTGCGCGGGATGTCCACGCCGCTGGGATCGTGGTCGCCGAAATAGAGCAGCACCGCCGGCTTGCCGATCCGGACGATGTCCTCCGCCGCCCGGTACAGATAGCTCAGGCTGGAGTACCCGCGCGTCACCATCAGCGGGACGTCGAACGGGTCCGTGACGTCGAGCAACACCCCCGCGAGGGCCTCCTTCTCGAGCCAGACCTCAACGTAGCGCTCCTGCGTGTCCCAGAGCGCCCTCCGGTAGGTGCGCGCCGTGTTCTCGAGGGCTGCTTCAAGCGACGAGTAGGTGCGCGGCTTCCGCTGCCAGCGCGTGTTGTCCGCAATCCACTCGAACGGGAGAAGACCGGAGAGGCGCAGATCCGCGAGCAGACGGATGACGACGTTCTTGTACTCGGCCTCCGTCTTGCCGATCGCGCCGATGCTGACCATGCGATAGAACACCTGCCGCACCGTCATCGGACGATCCTGCCGGACGACCAGGAACAGAATCTCGCGGAGCGCGTCCATATCCTCCGGTGTGCGCCGCGGTCGTTTCTGCTTCACTGCGGTACCCCCCTTCCGGCCTATGGGTCTAGACCCATAGCGAAGCGGGATCGTATCCGGTGGGGGTGACACTCCGTCCCCTTGCACCCCCCTCACTCCATCCGGATCGTGCTTCTCACCACGCCGTATTCATCGCAGATCTCGATCGTGAGGGGAGGGCCCATTCCCGCGTCGGCCAGCGCGAAACCCAGTTGCCGGCACCATCCCACCGTGCCCGAGGCGTCGAAGTCTCCGGCGAAGAAGAGCGACACCGTGGAGTGACCCTCCGACCTCTCGATGTAC
>JBDLIY010000426.1:0-3723 GCA_039714635.1 Planctomycetota bacterium | reverse complement strand
GTGATGGACTTCGCGCTGACGGTGGAACAGGCCACCATCCAGGAGGCGTTTCGCCGGCTCGTGGACAGGAAGATCACCCCGAATGCGTCTGCCATCGACGAGGCTGCGGAGTTTCCGACAGAAGCCTTTCAAGCCGTAGGCGCCATGGGCTTCTTCGGGATGCGCTATCCGGAGGACGTGGGCGGCGTCGGTCTGGACTGCCAGACATACTGCCTGGCCGTGGAGGAGCTGGCCCGTGGGTCCCTCAGTGTCGCCGCCGCCTGCACGATGCAGTCGCTGATGGGGACCTGGTTCCTCTACCGTTCCGGGAACGAGTGGATCCGGAACGAGTACTTCACGCCGGCCCTCGCCGGCGACAAGATCGGCACGATCTGCTTCACCGAACCCGGCGCGGGCAGCGACCTCGGTTCGATGGGCACGACCGCGGTCGAGGACGGCGGCGACTGGGTGCTTTCCGGGCAGAAGACCTGGATCACCTCCGCGCCCGTCGCCGACTTCTTCACGGTCTGGGCGAAGACCGGCGAGCGGGACCTCGCGCCGTTCCTCGTGCCGCGTGAAACGCCGGGCCTCGTCGTCGGGAAGAGCATCCCGAAAATGGGCGTCAGGGCGTCCGTCACGTCGGAGGTCTTCTTCGAGGAGTGCCGGGTCCCCGCGGACCACCGCCTCGCCGATCCCGCCGAGGGCCGTCGCCACCTCGAGGAGATCCTCGGCAAGATCCGACTGATGACGGCGGCGCTCGCGATCGGGGCCGGCCGCGGCGCGCTGGAGGCCGCGGTCGCCTACGCGGGGGAGCGCGTGCAGTTCGGCAAGCCGATCGGCGCCTTCCAGGCGGTGAAGATGCGCCTGGCCGACATGGCGACGGAGCTGGAGGCGGCCCGCCGCCTCATGCAGTACGCGGCCTGGCGCGAGGACCGCGGGCTGGACAACCGCAAGGAAGCCTCGATGGCGAAGCTCTTCGCCTCCGAGGCGGGGATGAAGGTCTGCGACGGCGCGTCGCGTGTGCTCGCCAGCTACGGCTACGCCGAGGAGTACCCGGTCGAGCGCCACCTCCGCGACGTGCGGTTCACGCTGATCGGCGGGGGGACGTCGGAGATCCTGAAACTGATCATCGGCAAGGAGCTCCTGAGGTGACGCCATGACGAAAGTCCTGATCGGGAAGCTCGGCCTCGACGGCCACGATGTCGGCGCGAAGGTCGTCTGCCGAGCGCTGATGGAACGCGGGATCGAGGTGATCTACACCGGCCTCCGAAAGTCCGCGGAGGAGATCGCGGAAGCCGCGATGCAGGAGGACGTCGACGCCGTCGGCGTCTCGATCCTCTCCGGCTCGCACCTGCCGCTGCTCACGGAACTCGCGGCCGAGCTGAAGATGCGGAACCTCACCGACAAGAAGTGGCTCGTGGGAGGCGTGCTGCCGCGCGAGGACCGGGACGAGATCCGCACGCTCGGTTTCGGCGGCGTCTTCCCGACCGGGGCCGACTTCGACGAGATCACCGACTACATCCGCGGAATGGAAGACGGGGGAGGCGCGGCATGAGCGGTGGCAAGGACGACGTGAGGCCCGCGTTCCTCGAGTCGGGGATCCCCGTGAAACCGGTCTACGGCCCGGAGGACGTGGAGGCGTCCGGCGGCCTGAGCGGGGTCGGCGCTCCGGGCGAGTACCCGTTCACGCGCGGCATCCACAAGCTCATGTACCGCAAACGCCCGTTCACGATGCGGCAGTACTCCGGCTTCGGCACCGCGGCGGAGACGAACGAGCGGTTCCGGTACCTCATCGAAAACGGCCAGACGGGCTTGAACGTCGCGTTCGACCTCCCGACCCAGGTCGGCCTCGACTCCGACGACCCGATGGCGGCCGGCGAGGTCGGCCGCGTGGGCATGGCCGTCGACTCGCTGCTCGACATGGAGGAGGCCTTCGCGGGGATCGACCTCGAGAAGATCACCGTCTCGCTGACGATCAACGGCTCGGCGGCCGTGATCATGGCGATGTACTTCGCGATGGCGAAAAAGCGCGGCTACGACCTCAAGGGGCTGCGCGGCACCGCCCAGAACGACATCCTGAAGGAGTTCGTCGGGCGCGGGACATGGGTCTTCCCGGTCGAGCCCTCCGTTCGCCTCGTCGGCGACACGATCGAGTTCTGCGCCGAGCACCTGCCGAAGTACAGCCCGGTCAGCGTCTGCGGTTACCACATCCGCGAGAGCGGCGCGCTGCCCCACGAGGAGATGGCCTACGGCATCCTCATCGCGCGCGCCTACATGGACCACGTGATCGAGCGCGGTCTCGCCGTCGACGAATTCGCCAGCCGGCTCTCCTTCAACTTCGACATCCACGGCAACTTCCTCGAGCAGATCGCGAAGTTCCGCGCCGGGCGTCGGATGTGGGCCCGGACCGTGAAGGAGGACTACGCCGCCGAGAACCCGAAGTCCATGGTGCTGCGCATGATCGCCGGCGGCGGCGGTGGCGGCCTGACGATCGAGCAGCCGGAGCTGAACGTCGTCCGTACCGCGTACTACGCCCTGATGAGCGCGCTCTCCGGCACGCAGACGATGGCGCTCTGCAGCTACGACGAGGCGTTCACGATCCCCACCGAGCGGGCCGCGCGCGTCACGCTGCGCACGATGCAGATCGTCATCGAGGAGACGGGGATCTGCGACACCGTCGACCCCTTCGGCGGCAGCTGGGCCGTCGAGACGCTGACGAACGAGATGGAGAGGAAGATCGGCGAGGTCGCGGAGCAGGTCGAGGGCTGGGGCGGGATCGTTACGTCCATCGCCGAGGGTCACCTCCAGGCCCACGTCTCCCGGCGCGCGTTCGAGCACGAGAAGGCGATCCGCGACGGCACGATCCCGAAGGTCGGCGTGAACCGCTACGTGATGGAGGAGGACGAGCCCGACGTCGAGCTGCATCCCTACGATCCGGCGGAGACGACGCGCGCGTCCGAGCGGCTCGCCGCGCTGAAGTCCGAGCGCGACGCGGACGCCGTCGAGCGAACGCTCGCGCGGGTGCGGGCCGCGGCCGCGTCCGGCGAGAACGTCATGCCGGCCACGATGGACGCGGTCGCCGCGTACGCTACGGTGGGGGAGATCATGGGCGCGTTGAAGGACGAGTTCGGGTCCTTCCGCGAACCCGTGAGGTTCTGAAAGGTCGGGGTATGTACACAGTGGCACATCGCCTCCGCTGCCCGGGCGCCGATGGCTGCGACCACGCCGGGATCGCGTCTCCGGAGGGCCGCTTCGGCCAGCGAGATGCGACTGGTACTGACCCCAGCCTGGGAGGCAAAGCCATGAAGCGTCTCGTGACCGTTCTCGTCCTGCTGCTGGCCGCCGGGGCCGCGCACGGGGAGTGGAAGAGCCTGCTGGGCAAGTCCCCGCCGCCGCTCGACGTCGAGGCGTGGACGAACGCGGCCGACGCGGAGACGCTCGAGGAGTTCCGCGGCCGGCCGGTCCTCGTCGTGTTCTTCGCCGCGAAGAGCAGTGCCCTCGCCGGTTTCCTCCCCCGCGCGGACGAACTGCGGGCGATCTACGGCCGATCGGGCTTCGAGGTCCTCGGCGTGGCCGTGGGCGGGGAGGCGAAGGCCCCGGACGGCACGGCGTTCCCCGTCGGCGCGGCCGGCGAAGGTGCCGACGGCTGGGGGAGCGGCGACGGCGCGCGGGCGTACCTCGTGGGGAACGACGGGAAGATCAAGTGGGAGGGAGAGCCGGCCAAGGTGCCGGACTCGATCCTGG
>JBDLIY010000425.1:0-3723 GCA_039714635.1 Planctomycetota bacterium | reverse complement strand
GACGTTCGACGCCGACCTGCTCCAACAGAGCGCCGCCGGCACCGAGACGCTGGTCCGGGCCGGCGAGACGATCGGCCTCCGTCGCCGGACTCAGAACGCCTCGCCCACCCCGAAGTAGAACGTCCAGCCCTCGGCGCCCCAGGCCACGTCGAACCGGAAGTTGACCTTGTTCTCCGGCGCGATCGTGTAGCGGAGGCCGGCGCCGAGACTCGGCAGGATCTCGTCGCCCTCCCAGTGCGTCATCTCCGCCGAGACCTCCCCCGCCCCGGCGAAGACGACCGCGCCGAAGTCGTCCGCGAAGAAATGACGGCCCTCGACCTGCCCGGCGAGGAGCATGCGATCGCGGTACTGGCCGGCGTTGTAGCCGCGGAGATCGCTCTTCTTCCCCATCTGGCTCAGGGCGTAGTACGGCACGTCCCCGAACGTGAAACGCCCGAAGAGGCGGCCGGCCAGGACGGTCTCGTCGGCGACCTCCCGGTAGACGTTGAAGGCGCTCTCCCAGGTGTCGTACTCCTCGTCGCTGCCCCAGGCCTTCTTGTGGGAGTCCAGCGTCAACTCGAACAACGTCCCCTCGGTCGGGTAGCGGACGTGGTCCCGCGTGTCCCGCTGGAACTTGGCGCCGAGAGAGATGACCTGCTGGGAGAGCCAGTCATCCGGGATGAGTGCGACCAGCGGATCGTCCTCCCGGACTTCCGTCTCCACCCACGTCGCCCGGATGCGCGGACCGAAATACGAGTCCCAGCCGACAAGAGGCGTGACCTCGGCGATCCCACCCGTGACCTTCTGGTTCAGGCGGATGGACCTCCCGGCCTCCCCGGCGTCGTGGCCGATGCCGTAGAAATCCACGTTCAGCGAGGCGTGAAAGAGCCCGACCCGGAAGCGCCAGGTGTCATCCGCGAAGTAGCCCTTCATGCCCCCGAAGGCACCCCAGCTGCCGTTCGAAGCGTAGAAGCCGCCGAGGCCGATCGTGGACGGCGGCGAGATCCGGTCCTCGGGGTCGAGGGGGAAGATGTAGCCGGTGAAGAACCCCAGTCCGCCGCCGAGCGTCGGGTTGACGAACGGGAGCGGGGCGACCAGCCACTCGCCGTCCTTCTGCTTCTCCTCGTCCGAATCTTCAGCCGGCGGCTCCGGAGGAGGGTTGTCCCGGATCGGAACCGGATCGTCGTGCCGAACGTCCTCGACACGGACGGGGTCCGACCAGACGGAGACGTCGGAGCCCTCCGGTTCGTCGGCCTCCGGCGACGAAGCACAGGCGACGGCGAACAGGAGGACGGCGCTCACCAGGGCAACCCGGTCCATTCTCGTTTCCTTTCCCACGAGGAATCCCGATCTCCCATCGTGACCCCTCCTCCTCGCTCTCCGTCGGCGCTCGCTTCACGCCGGACGCGTCAGCTGCCGGCGCACGATCCGGAAGAGGTTACGACGCAGGTCCGAGATGCCCTCGGCGTTTTCCTCCCAGAACCCGAGGGCCTCGACCCGCTCCCCCGCCTCCCGGTCCGTGCCGATGCCGAGCTCCCGCACGAAGTCCTCCCAGCGCTCCTCGCGGTGCTCGCGGAGGAGAGCCAGGTGCTCCCCCGCCAGGGCGGGCGCCAGGCTGTACGCCTGCTCCACGGCGCTCGGGAACTCGTCCACCGCGACCATCATCACTTCGTCCGGATCGTCGGCGTTCCGGATCGTCTCGAGCGCGCACCAGGCCTGATTGTAGAGCTTGTCGCACTCGTCCCGCAGGAGCTCGCGCCAGACGTCGGCCGGCGAAAGAGGGGGCGCCGGGAGGCGGCCCTCGGCCGTCCGGGCCACCAGCCACTCGGCGGCGCGCGGGTGGCCCAGGCCGGTGAGACGGTCGGCGGCGTCCTCGAGTTCGAGGGCGTCGTGGCCGAGTTCGGGAGGGGGACTCGGATCGCTCACGCGACGACGGTACTACTTCAGGAACCCCTCCAGCGACTTCCGGTCGACGGCGGAGAGCTCGCGATCGGACTCGAGCAGCCGGCGCGCTTCCCGGGCGGCGAGCTCGCGGTCCGTCCGCGCGATCGCCCGGACCGCCGACGCGACCCGGCGGGCGCGCGGGTCGGCGAGGTACTTCACCAGCCACTCGTTCGCCTTCTTCCCGCCGGCCCCGGCCAGAGCCGACACCAGGTGAGGCTCCACCCCGGACCAGCGGTCCTCGAAGGCGAGGAGCTGTCGGGCGATCGTGGGGACGGCCCGCGACTCGCGAAGCCGGCCCAGGGCCACGGCCGCGCTGTAGAAGCAGCCCGGATCCCGCTCCGTCACGAGGCGGCGGAGCAGGTACTCCCGGATCTCCGGCGTGTCCGCGAGCGCGAGGTTGCGCAGCGCCGCCGACTTCCCCCATCCCGGCAGGTCGGGCCCGTCCGCGAGCGCGAGGAGTTCCTTCTCCAGCCCCGGCTCGTACGTCGAGGCGAGGATCCGGTCCGTGAACGTGGCGCCGTAGCCCGCCTCGATGAGAAGGCAGGCGGCGCGGAACGCGGAGCGCCCGTGCTTCGCCGCCTTCGCCCGCGCCTCCGCCGTGGGGCGCAGGACGTTCGCCGCGATCACGTCGTCGAGCACGGCCGGCGGGATGCCGCGCTGGATCGCCAGGGCGTGGAGCTTCGCGACGTCGACCTTCTTCTTCGCGGGCGCGCCCCGCGCCGGCGGCTCCGCGCCGACCGGCTTCGTCCTCGGCGCGCGCTCCGGCTTCATGACCGGCGTCCGGGCCGGGGTGAGGCCCTCGACACGCTTCCGCAGGACCTCGGGCAGCGGCGTGGCCGCGTTCCCCGTGTTCTCCGGATCGTGGCGGTGCATCGTCCAGCCCCGGCCCTTCCCCTCGAATCCCGTGAGGCAGACCGCCAGGCCGTGTTTCTCCTCCTTCTTCGAGCTGCCCACGACGAAGAAGACGTCGAGGCGGCCGTCCCCCGTCAGGTCCGCGATCGTCACGCCGTGGTGGCTGGAGCCGACCGACTTCGAAGACAGGGTGGTCGCGTCGAACTCGAAGAGGAGCTTCCCGTCCTTCCCCCGGAACACGCGGAACAGTCCCGACGCGGTCAGCGCCGCGACGTCCGGCGCGCCGTCGCCGTCGAGGTCCGCCACCGAGACGCCGCGCAGCGCGGAGTCGAACGCGGACCGGCCCAGCGGCTTCGACCAGCGGATCTTCCCCTTCCGGTCGATCACCGTCACCCGGTTGCTCGCGCAGATCACCTCGGGCTTCCCATCGCCGGTCAGGTCGGCGATCACCGTCGGCGACATGAAGAAACGGTCCTCGGGGTCGGCGACCCAGCGCACCTTCCCGCTGGCCGCGTCGAGGCAGTGGATCTTCCCTTCGTAGGCGCCGATGACGAGTTCCCGCTTCCCGTCGCCGTCGAGGTCCCCGATCGAGGGGCCGTGGTACATGCCGGCGTGCTTCCCCGGCACCTCGTACTCCCAGATCGGCTTCTCCGACTTCCCGTCGACGGCCCGGAGGATGTTGTCTCCCTTGAACGCGGCGCAGACGAAGTCCTTCACGCCGTCGCCCGTGAGGTCCGTCACGAGCGGCCCGGTCTGGATGAACGGAGTCGCGGCCCGGAACGCCCGCTTCCGCTTCCCGTCGGCGCCGATCACGTGCAGGTTGCCCTTGAAGGTTCCGTAGACGACCTCGAGCTTTCCGTCCCCGTCCCCGTTCCCGTCCAGGTCGAGGATCGCGGGCGGCGAGTCCGTGCACTCGACGGGGCTCGTCGTGTAGCGCCAGAGCTCGTC
>JBDLIY010000424.1:0-3734 GCA_039714635.1 Planctomycetota bacterium | reverse complement strand
ATCCCGAAGGCCCGCATCCTGGTCCACCGGGACTGCAAGGTGACGGAGTGTCCGGGTCGACACTTCCCGGCGCGGGAGTTCCTCGCCCCGCGACGGGATGTGCCGAAGGCCTACCGCTAGCTGGAAATCCGGCCGTTGGCCGGATTTCCAGATATGTGGGAACCACACCCGCCGAATCCCGGCCCGCGTCTGCGGTCGCCGGGCACCCTGCGATGCGGTTGGATTGTGGTCCGGCCCTGCGGGCCGGAATGGCGCTGCGAGCGGGCCTACCTTCTCGCGGCGGCGGCGATCGCGGCGCTGTTCTTGGAGAAACGGATCTCCTTGCGGGAGGCGTACTCCATCAGCTGCTCGACCATCGACTTGTGGACCAGGCCTTCCTCGGCCAGGAGGCGGAGGAAGATGCGGCCTTCGCGGCTGTCGATGCACTTGCTGGCGTGGGTGAAGAACACGTAGGACCTCTCCTCCGCGCGGATCATGCAGTCGACGGCGCGGTCGAGAGCCTCGCGGTGGTTCACCTCGTCGAAGGCGAACTTGTCCTTCAGGGCCCGCTGCTCGCGGTCCGTCAGGGTCTGCGGGGCGTTGCCGCAGAGGTCCCGCCGGTACTTGCGGAGGATCTTCCGATGGTCCCGCTCTTCCGTGCCCATGAGGCGGAAGCGCTGCTTCATGATGGGGTCGACCACGACCTTCGAGAGGAACTCGTAGTAGTGGCTGGTCAGGGTCTTCCAGAGCGTCGCGGTATCGAGGATCTTCTCCGTCGAGATCCTCTCTTCCAGAAGCATGGACATCTTTCTTTCCTCCGGTTTGGGCTCCCCGGCCCGTTCGTCATCAGTGGTGAAACAAATTCAGATGAAGGGTGGTTCGGGAACTCCGAGATGGGCATTGGTTCGATCAGCAAGAGACGTACCGGGGTTCCGGCGCCGCTCCCGTGATCTTGCCTTTTCGCCTTTGGTGAGGGTTTTTGGGGTTAAAGGCGCTGTTTATAGAGCCCTTTCCGAAGCTTGTCAACCCCATCGCTCGGAATTTCTTTCGCGGCCCCTGAGAGATTTGCCGCAGTCCGGGGCGAGGAATTCCCCCACACGGGACCGGATTGCGGAATCAGCCCGCGAGAATGTGCAGTGGCTGGCGCCGCGCCGCGGGATCCGTGGGATCGGAGAAGTACAGGACCTCCTCTTCCCCCGGCTTCCAGGTCAGGAAGACGAAGCTCGCCTCCGACTCGCCGCAGGCCTCGACGAGGCCGGCCTCGGGGTCCCTCAGAGTCAACCCCAGCTCCGTCAGCTCCGCGACCTGCGAACCGAACTCGTCGATCAGGTCCCTGACGTCCCAGGGCAGTTCCTTCAGCACCAGCGGGTCCGTGAGATCCCCCGGAGCGATCGGCCGACCGAGTTCCCGAAATGCCTGACCCAGGCGTGACCAGGCGTTCCGGAGGTCCCGGACGATCGAACGCACGAGCGGGAGAGCGCGGTTGAGCTCATCGACGTCGTAAATCCTCGCGTTCATCGCTGCCTCCTTGACGATTGAGTCACTGGAGAGGTTGTCCGCAACCTCTATGCCGGGATTTCGGAGAAATCCCGACCCATATAAGGGCAGTCCAGAGCGTAAGTTACGAAGTCCGAGGGAATCCGAGCCCGTAGGGCCGGCGAACAAAGAGGACAACCATTGAACACAGTTGACAGCGATCGTCCTCTCTCGGAGACTCCAGCCATGAGCATGCCGAAGGGGTCGTTGGCGGAGTTGCAGGCCGCCGTCGTCCGGTTCCGGGACGAGCGGGACTGGATGCAGTTCCACAATCCGAAGGATCTCGCCCTCTCGATCGCGATCGAGGCCGCCGAGTTGATGGAGTTGTTTCAGTGGAAGGACGCGGAGGAGATCCGGGCCTTTCTCGCGGAGCCGGGCGGGAAGGAACGGGCCGCGGAGGAGATGGCGGACGTCCTCATCCTCCTGCTGTCCGCTGCCGACGCGATCGGAGTCGACCTGCACGCCGCCACGCTCGGAAAGATCGCCGTGAACGCCAGAAAGTACCCCGTGGAGAAAGCGAAGGGCAACGCGCGGAAGTACGACGAACTCTGAATCCGGTAGTACGGAGGCGGAACCATTTTTACCGGATTCGCCCGGCCGACCGGGATCAGCGCGGCCGCGGCGGACGCGCGAACGGCGGGCGAGGGGGCCAGCCCGACCCGCCGTATTCGTTTTCCCGGTACTCGTTCCGGGTCTCCTCCTCCTCCTCGGCGTCCGGGGAGGACTTCCCGGTCGACGCCGGGGCTTCCTCTTTCCCGTCCACCACGGTGAAGGTCCGGGCCTGCGCCGGCGGAGGGAAGCGGGGGGAGGCGCCATCGTCCTCGTACGCGAACTCCTCCGGCTCCACCGGCCCGGGCGCGGCGTACCCGTCGAGATAGCGGTCGCGACGGTCCACGGGACGGTCCGGGGAGACGCATCCGGCGAGGGCGAGCAGGGCGATCAGGAGCGGGACGGACTTCATGCTTCCTTCTGTATCGCCCTTTTGGCCGTCCCTGTCCAGTCGTCGGAACCGGTTTTCACCGGGGCGTCGGGAGTTCCGGGACCTCCGGCACATCCGGCTGCTCGGGCTTCGGGGGAAGGACGAAGGAGAGGCCCGTGGAGTCGGAGTCGACCTCCTGCCCCGGGAGCGGTCCATAGTCGCCGTGGCTCACGTTGACCGCCACGCGCCGGCCCGGCTCCAGCCCGGTGACCCGGAACTCGCCGTTCTCGTCCGTCCGGCCGAAGCCGGAGGTCGTCACGTCCTCCCCGATCGACCGGGCCAGGATCATCGCGCCGGGGATGGGGTTCCCGCTCTCGTCCGTGACGCGCCCCTCGATGGCCGCGCCGGCCAGGAGCCGGAGTTCGAGGTTCTTGGTGCCGGCCGGGACGCCTTCCTGGATCGCGGGCATCAGGCTGGGCCCCTCGTCCTTCCCACCGCCGAAGCGGAAGGCTCCGCCGGTATTCGTGCGCACGGTGTAGACGCCCTCGGGGAGGTTCTCGATCGTGAACGTCCCGTCCTCCCCGGTCCGGTCGTTCTGCGAGTTGCCGTTCCCGCCCTGGGCGGAGACCCAGAGGTTTCCGGCGGGGCTGCCGTCCGGCAGGAGGACCCGCCCCGAGATCGACAGGCCCTTCTCCAGGACGATCCGGAGGTCTGTCGTCCCCGCGTCGACGTCGGAGAGGTTGCGGTTCGCGAAGCCGTCCGCGTTCACGCTGAGGGAGTACTTCCCGGGCTCGAGCTGGTCGAGAAGAAACGCGCCCTTCGCGTCCGTGGTGGCGTTCCGGATGCTCGTCTGTCCTCGGGCCGCGCCGGTTCCCGTGGCCACGACGTTCGTCCAGAGGTTCACGTCCGGGATCGGCTCGCCGGCGGCGTCCACCACGACACCGGTGATCTGGAGGCCCTTCTCGAGCTTCACGTCGAGCGGACCGCCGTCCGCACCCTCCGGCACCGCGACGTCGAGTTTCGTGACGACCCGGTGCCCAGGCGCCTCGAAGCGCACGATGTACGGCCCCGGCGTCAGGCCCTCGACCCGGAACCGCCCCTCCTTGTCCGTGAGGGCCGGCGCCGTCTGGCGGAGCTGCCACTCCCACTGCCAGGGGTTGCCGGACGCGTTCGGGGGCTGGACCATCGTCCGGACCTCGGCCCCGGCCAGGGGACCGCCCTCGTAACCCGTGATCGTGCCCGTGAGGAAGCCGCCACGGCGCATCTGGACGACGATGCCCGGCGTTTCCTGCCCGGCGGC